>JAFAZB010000257.1 GCA_019240015.1 Solirubrobacterales bacterium | reverse complement strand
AAGAGGACTTTCCGCCCGAGCTCCGCGACTCGGCAGGCACCCTCGGGCTGGATCAGCAGGCGATCGAGCCGACGCTTGGGCGAGTGCTGGAATCGCTCGAGCTCTGGCTCGCTGCCGAGCCGCCCGCGGTGCTGGCCGCCGCTCGGGAGCGAGACGCGCTACGTGGCAAGCAGGTGCGCTGGTCGGGCGGGCAGGGGTGCGCGGTCGGAATCGATCAGCACGGCCGGCTGCTCGTCGACACCGGCACCGAGCGTGTTGCCCTGGGAGCCGGCGAAGTGCACCTGGAGCCCTAGGCAGCCTCTTCCGCGTCCGCCCCCGATTCGCCCCTGACCTCTTCCTCATCCTCCGCCGCGTCGGCGTCCTCACCGGCGTCGAGCTCCTGATCCTCCGCGCCGGTCTCGAGCGTGGTCGCAGGCACCCCACCCTCGGACTCGGCCTCGCCGGCGCCCGCGCCCTTGCGACGACGTCTGCTCTTGCCGCGCCTGCCCTTCGGGAAGTTGCGCAACAGCTCGCGCGCGAGTGCCGCGGGCTTGCGCGCCATCCTGGTGCGGGCCCCCCGCAGCGCCTCCTCGGCTTCCGGCGTGTGCGCCAGCGCGGCCGCCAGCAGGGCCGCCGACAGCCGGCGGTCTTCCTTGCGGGAGGCATGCACCAGCCGGCGGGCGTTGCGCGCGTGCGCTGCGCCGCTGGAGTTGACCAGCAGCCCCAGCAGGCGCTTGGTCTCGGGCCAGCGCTGAACCGCGTACTCCTCGTGCACCTCACGGGTGTACTCGGCCATCCGCCAGATCCAGGCGTTGGCCTGGTCACGACGACCGATCCGCCGCTCGGCGAGCGCCTGGAGCATGATCTTGACCCCCTCGCGCCGTTCGTCCCGGGGCCACCCGGCCATGATGTCGATAGCGGTGTCGAATGCCTCGGCGTCACGGCTGGCCGCAATCTCTTGGAGCGCACGCAGCCTCAGCTGGGGGTTGCGGTTGCGCTGCACCGCGGTCAGCAGGAAGCGTCGCTTGAGCTCGCCGCCGCGGTCGAAGTGGAGCATCGCCTTGGCGCGTCGCCACCCGTTGCCCGCCACACGCGCGCCCGCCAGCGCGGCCCACACGTGCTGCTCGCCGTAATCGAGGTGCTCGACCGCGATCCGCCACAGCTCCCGTTCGAACACCTCGGCCCGGCGCTCGGGATCGGGCGTGACCGGAAGCACTCGCCGTTCCACCCGCACCCGGCGTCCACGGCCCCGGCGCACCGGCCCGACCACGATCGCTCCACCCCGATACACGTCGCGATCGAGCAGCGAGTGCAGCGTGACCACGGGGTCGTCGTGCTTGGTCGCCGGGTGCACGAAGTCGACCACGATCCCCGCTTCCTTACCGGGGTGGCGCCGGGTGACGCGACCCACCCGCTGCTGGTAGATCCGCTTCGATGCGGTCGGCGCGAGATGCATGCAGATCGTAGCCCGCGGGCTGTTCCAGCCCTCGGCGAGCAGCTGGGCGTTGACCAGCACGTCGACCTTGCCGGATTCGTAGTCGGCGAGGATCCGCGCCAGCTGGCGCTTGGGGGTCTCACCTGAGACCGCCTGCGCCTTGATGCCCACTTCGCGGAAGGAGTGCGCGACGTTGTAGGCGTGGCGCACACCCGCGGCGTAGACCACGCCCGGAACCCCGTTGAAGCGCGTTTTGTAGAGGTCGGCGATCGCCATGTTGAACGGGGTCTGGTCCAGCAGCTCGGCCAGCATCTCCTGGTCGAACTCGGTGTCCACCTCGCCGCGGCGCAGCGGGACCTTGGCGATCGTCCGCACTCCTGGCCCGGGAGGGATGCGGATGCAGCGCAACGGCGCGATGACCCCTCGCCGGGCTGCCTGGGCGAGGTCGAAGCGCGAGGTCTGGGTCGGGAACAGGTCCGTGACGTGCCGAGCGATCAGCGCTCCCGTGGCCGTCATCCCGATGAAGATCGGTCCCGCCCAGCGCCGGATCGCGGCGGAGGTCTTCTCGCCGAGGGCAGTGTGGGCCTCGTCGCAGATCACGATCGTGTAGGCGTCGGAGACGCGGTCGGCGTTGCGCACGAACCACTGATAGGTCTCTACGGTCACCGGTCCATTGGCGGCGTCGTGGCCGTTCAGCAGCGGCGCGCTGATCCGCCCGCGGTAGCCGCGATCGCGCAGCTCGCCGTTGAACTGGTCGACGAGGTTGCGGCGGTGGGTGAGGATCAGCACACCGCCGGTGCGCGAGGCCTCGACGAAGCCGAGCGCGGCGACCGTCTTGCCGGCGCCGGTCGCGTGCTCGAACCAGAACCGCCTGGCGGCGTTCGGGTCCTCGGGTTGCTCCTCGAACCGCTCGCCCTCGCCGTCTTCCTCGTCCTGCCAGTCCTGCGGCTCTTCGTCCTCGGGCTCCTCGTCGAGGTCGAGCTCCTCGTCCTCCTCGCCTGGGATCGCGGCCGAGGCGAGCTGCGGCGGATCGGCGATCGGGGCGCGGCCCGCTCCGTCGCCACGGTCCGCGCCGTTGAAAGAGCTGTTGCCGTTGCGCTGGGCCTCGGCGAGCAGCGCCGTCAGCGTGCCGGACAGGGCGTCGACCTGATGCGCCGAGAGCACTGTGTCATCGGCCAGGTGGGGCTCTTCCTCGGACAGCAGCCGCTCCAACCCGAGCAGCAGCGAGAACTTGCGCCGCCATTCGATCGAAGGCTGCTTGTTGCCCCCGTCGATCTCCAGCAGCGCTGCGTCCAATGCGCGGCGGCGCGCCGAGCCGGGCGCGAGCGCCTCTTCCAGCGATTCGCCCTCGTAGACGAACCGCTCGTGCGTCAAGCGCTCCGCACGTGCGATTGTGGCAGGACTCGGAAAGGGGGTGGAGTCACCCATTCAAAATGGAAGGTTGCGTCTGGATGTGCGAACCGCGGCGTTTACGGCTAGCGGCTCAGGCAGTCTCGGCGAGGGGGCCGAGCACGGCGAGAAATCCTCAGAAGCGTTTGCCCCCCGCCAGTTCTGGCCTGGAGGATAGCCCTAATTTAAGCAGATCGGCCGCCTGGGCCGTGTGTCAATCTGTTGGTTGTGCGCGCAGCTTGTCGGTGGGCTCCTGTGGCGGTGATCGCCGTGATGCTGTGCGGATGTGGTGCCCACGCCCGCAATGCGGCGCCGAAACCGGGCGCGGTGGCCGCCGCCTTGAAGGGCTCGCCACCCGCGCTGGCCTCGCTTCACGCCAGCGCCAACCAGCTGCTCGCGGGAAGCTCGGCGGTGTTTCGTGCCCAGCTCGAGCGACTGCGGGGCTACCCGGTCGTGGTGAACAAGTGGGCGTCCTGGTGTGGCCCCTGTCAGACCGAGTTCGCGGCCTTCCAGGTGGCGTCGGTCTCCTATGGTCGGCGGGTGGCGTTTCTGGGGGTCGACGGCAAGGACTCGGACGCCGCCGCCCGGGCTTTCCTGAAGCGCTTTCCCGTCAGCTACCCCAGCTACGCCGATCCGGATGAGAGCATCGCCCGGATGATCCAGGCGGCGACGTACTACCCGCAGACGGTCTACTTCGATCGCCAGGGAACGATCGTCTACGACCACGCCGGGCCGTACGAGTCGGCGCAGGCGCTGGATCGTGACATCAGGCGTTACGTGCTGGGATGACCGGCACGCTCTCCTACGAGATCCGCCGCGTCGGCAGCGAGGATGAGATGGCGCAGGCGCTCGAGCTCCGGCACGAGGTGTTCTGCGAGGAGCAGGGAGTGCCAGAGCACGACGAGCTCGACGGCCGCGATCACGAGGCGCTGCATCTGGTGGCGGTCGCCGAGGGTCGGCTGGTGGGCACCTGCAGGGTGCTGCTGGTCGGCTCGACCGCCCAGTTCAGCCGCCTGGCGGTCCATCCCTCGGCTCGCCGGCACGGGATCGCCAGCGCGCTGCTGGACGCAGCCGAGGCCGAGACGCGCTCGTCGGGCGGGCGGCGGCTCGTGCTGCACGCTCAGACGTATGCCCGCGAGCTCTACGAGGCGGCTGGGTACGTGCCCCGGGGGCGCCTGTTCGTGGAGGCGGGCATCGAGCACATCGCGATGGAGAAGCAGCTGTGAGCGCCGCTCGCGAGCAGCCCCGATGCCAGAGCTTCGCATCGATCCGCTGACGGGCCAGCGGGCGGTCCTCGCGGGTGCTCGCGCGTCGCGCCCGGGCGGCGAGCTCAGCGCCCCTCCGGCACCAGAGCTCGACCCACTGTCTGATCCGTTCGCCGAAGGCCACGAGGACCGCACCCCCCCCGAGCTGTACGCGGTGCGCCCCAACGGAGGAGCGCCCAACACGCCCGGCTGGAGGGTGCGGGTGGTGCCGAATCTCTACCCGGCGCTGAGCCCCGATTCCGAGCAGCCGGCCCCCCATGCCAACCCCGACCTGTTCTGGTCGGCGCCCGCGCGCGGCGCTCACGAGGTGATCGTCAGCGCCCCGGATCCGGTCACTTCGCTCTCGGCGCTGACCGTCGAGCAGGTGGCGGCGGCGATGGACGTGTGGCGCGAGCGGATGCGGTTTCACGCCGGCGCGGCATACGTACACGTGATCGTCAACGAACGGCGGGAAGCCGGCGCCTCGCTGCCGCATACACATGCCCAGCTGTACGCGCTGGACTTCGTGCCCGCCGCCGTCGCTCGCGAGCGCGAGCGCTTCGGTGCATACGCGACGCGGACGATGGGCGGGAACCTGCTCGCCGACCTGGTGCAGGAGGAGGTCCGCCAGCGCGAGCGGATTGTCGCGATCGACGAGCACACGGTGCTGATGGCGCCGTACGGCGCCCGGGTGCCGTTCCAGCTGCTGATCGCGCCGCGCACGCCGCGGATGCGCTTCGAGGACGACGGCCCCACCGGCGCCGCGATGCTGCACGACGCGCTCGGCCGGCTGGCCCGCCGGCTCGGAGCGAACCCACCACTGAACCTGTGGGTGCGCACCGCCCCCCGGGATGCGGAGCACTTCTGCTGGCGGATCGACGTGCTGCCTCGCCTGACCCACCTCGCGGGGCTGGAGCTGGGCGCGGGCGTGCATCTCAACATCGTCGCGCCGGAGCGGGCTGCCGCCGAGCTCCGCGAGGTGTGATCCCCACGACGTGCGAGCGTTGGTTCAGCGCGTCAGCAGGGCGTCGGTGTCGGTGCAGGGGGCGCAGGTGTCCGCGATCGGACCGGGACTGCTGGTACTGCTCGGGGTGGCGCGTGATGACCGCGAGCAGGACGCCGACTGGCTCGCCGACAAGGTGCGCGCGCTGAGGGTGTTCCCCGACCCGGAGGGCCGCATGAACGAGCCGCTGGGGGAGCGCGAGGTGCTGTGCGTCAGTCAGTTCACGCTCTACGGCGAAGCCCGGCGCGGGAACCGGCCGAGCTTCGTCGCGGCCGCCCCGCCGGAGCTTGCGGAGCCGCTGTATGAGCGCTTCTGCGTCCGGATCGGGGCACGGCGCGGGCTGTTCGGCGCGCTGATGGAGGTCGAGCTGGTCAACCACGGACCGGTGACGCTGCTGGTGGAGAGCCGATAATTTCGGCCAGTGGCCCGCTATCGCTACCTGTTCTCGCAGCTGGTCCGTCGCGAGCTGCGGCGCAAGTACAAGGGCTCGAGATTCGGGGTCCTGTGGTACCTGATCAACCCGCTGGTGCTGTTGGGCGTCTACACGTTGATGTTCGGGTACGTGTTCAAGCTCCAGTCGATTCCGGACTTCCCGATCTTCCTAATGGTTGGTCTGGTCGTGTGGAGCTTCTTCGCGCAGTCGCTGATGGCGGCGGCGGACTCGCTGATCGAGCAGGGGGGGCTGGTGCGCAAGGCCCGCTTTCCACGCCAGGCGATCCCAGCTTCCACGGTCGCCGTGCAGCTGGTGACGATGGTCGCGATGCTGGTGCTGCTGGTGCCGCTCGCGGTGGCGCTCCGGGGCACCCTGGTGCCGGCGCTGCTGCTGCTGCCTGTGCTGGTCGGGCTGCTGTTCTGCTTCGTGCTCGGTTGCGCGCTGATCGTGGCGGTTCTGCACGCCTACTTTCGAGATGTCGGCCCGATCCTGGCCGCCGCGCTCCTGCCCTGGTTCTTCTTGACGCCGATCTTCTTCGAGCCCGGGTCGATCGGTTACGTGCATCGGCACGAGTTGGTCGGCACGTTGCTTCAGTGGGTCAACCCGATCGCGCCGTTCGTCCAGGCGATCCGGTCGGTGGTCTACGACGGCGGCGGTCCCGGCTGGGGTCGCCTGCTGTACGCAGCGCTGGCGGCCGGCGCGGCGCTGGCGCTCGGGAGCTTCGTCTTCCGCCGCATGGAGAGCGAGTTGGCGGTGGTGGTGTGAGCGCCTCCAGGGCCGGTTCGCAGGCCATGCGGCGGGGAGAGGTGGTGCTGAGAGATGCGACTCGCTCGTTCAGCGTTCGCGCAGACCCCGCCCGGACGCTCAAGGGCCTGTTGCTTGGCAAGCGGGCTCCCGGACCGGCGCCGGTGCCGGCGCTGCGAGGCGTCACGCTCCGGATCGAGCCTGGTCAGACGGTGGGGATGGTGGGGCGAAACGGCGCTGGCAAGACCTCGACGCTGAGGGTCCTGGCCGGCATCGTGCCGCTCCAATCGGGAGAGGTGGCCTGCGGCGGGAGGGTCCTCGCGCTGCTGGAGTTGGCCGCCGGGTTCAGCCGCGACTTCTCGGGGCGGGAGAACGTCTTTCTCCAGGGCGCGCTGTACGGGCTCTCGAAGCGGGAGGTCAACGACCGACTCGAGCAGATCATCGACTTCGCGGAGCTCGGCGAGTTCATCGACATCCCCGTCAAGACCTACTCGTCCGGGATGTTCGTTCGGCTGGGGTTCGCGATCGCCGCTCACCTCGACGCCGACGTGCTGCTGATCGACGAGGTTCTGGCGGTGGGCGACGAGTCGTTCCAGCGCAAGTGCATGCGACGGATCGCCGAGCAGATCGCCGCTGGCGCGACCGTGGTGCTCGTCTCGCATGATCCGGGCGCGATCGAGCGCGTGTGCGAGCGGGTCGTGGTGCTCGACGCGGGCAGGGTCGTGTTCGACGGCCCGACGGCGGAGGGCCTGCTGCACTACCACCAGCTGATGGGGACCGTGCAGGGGGGCGGCCGCTCGTACCGCCATGTGCACCGGGGCGCCGCCGGGGTGACCGATGTTGAGCTGCGCGACGCGGCGGGACGCGCGAGCAGCGTGTTTCGCAGCGGCGAGGAGCTGCGGCTGGCGGTCGAGGTCCGGGCCCCCGTGCGCGACCGAGCCGAGCTGACGCTGGAGCTGCGCGCCGGTGAGGGGGTGACCCTGTTCCGAACCAGCACTCCGTTTGAGCCCGGCCCGGACGGGCGCGCCGAGCTGTTATTCGAGGTGCCGGAGTTGTGGCTGCTGGGCGGCGACTACGACCTGCTGCTCGGCGTCGCGCCCGGGGGGGAGGAGCCGGTGTTCGACCGGACCGTGCGGTTCTCGGTTCCCTCCGGACCCGGGGCGCAGGGGCTGCTCGACCTCAGAGGGAGCTGGCGCTCGCTGACCGCCGCTCGGTCAGGCGCGCAGTGACGGACCCTGAGTCGGCGGTCGAGCGTGCCCGCCAGAGCGCCGCTGCGCGTCGCGCGCAAGGCGCCTATCCCGAGCCGGTGAGCACCGCGCAGCCCGAGCCCGAGAGCCTCGTCAGCGCGGACAAGCTCCTGCAATGGGCGCTGATCGAGCCCGACGTGCGCAACGTGCGCTCCACCCGCCGGCTGGGGGCTCCGATCACCGCGCTCAAGCGGGTCCTGTTGCGGCTGCTCTCGCAGTACCACGACGGCCTGATCGCCGAGCAGAGCCGCTTCAACGCCCATCTGCTGATCACCGTGCTGCGGCTACAGGACCGGGTCGAGCAGCTCGAGCAGCGGCTTCCGCGTGAGGGGGGCGAACGTTGATCGTCCACCAGATCCTCTCGGGCGCGGGGCTTCACGACGCGATCACCACTGAGGCGCTGATGTTCAGGGAGCGGTTCGGCGCATGGGGCTGGGGAGGGGGTGATTTCGCGGCCCGAATCGGTGCGGGGATCGACGGGGAGATATCACCGCTGACGCGCTTGCGGGCCGAGCGCGAGGCGCTCCTGCTGCTGCACCACTCGGCTGGAGCGCCAGGCCTGACGGAGCTGCTCTCGCTCCCCAACCGCAAGCTGCTGCTCTACCACAACGTCACTCCCGCCGCCTGGCTGTGGGATCACGCCCCGCTGGTGGCCGTCCACTGCGCGCTCGGCCGGGCGCAGCTGCCGGAGCTCGTGCGGCGTGTCGACCTGGCTGCGGCGGACTCCGAGTTCAATGCCGCGGAGCTGCGCGCCCGCGGGGCCCGTCGAACGGAGGTCGTGCCGCTGCTCGTGAATCGCGACCGGTTGGGCCCCGTTCCCGCCGGCATGCAAGGAGGGGACCCCACGCGCACCCCGACCGTGCTGTTCGTCGGCCGGCTCTCTCCCCACAAGCGCCAGGAGGAGGTGATCCGGACCTTCTCGCTCTACCGGCGCTGGCGCGCGCCAGACGCCCGGCTGCTGCTGGTCGGGGATCCGCTGACGGTCGAGTACGCCGAGCACTTGCGGCTGCTGGCGGATCAGCTCGCGCCGGGCGCCGTGAGCATCGAGAGCGGCCTATCGGACGGCGAGCTCGGCGACCGCTACCGGGCGGCTGACGTGTTTCTGTGCCTCTCCCAGCACGAAGGCTTCTGCATTCCGGTGCTGGAGGCACTCCACTTCGGCTTGCCGGTTATCGCGCGACCGGTGGGGGCGATTCCGGAGGTGGCGGGGGACGCCGCCTTGCTGGTCGAAGATCGAGATCCCGCGGTGCTGGCGGAGCTGCTCCACTTGGCGGTGACCGATCTTCCCCTCCGGGCCGAGCTCCGTCGACGCGGCAGGGCGCGCCTCGCGCTGTTCGCCCCGGAGCTCGTCGCCGCCCGGCTGCGCGCCGCGGTTGAAGCTACCGCGTCCCCTCGGACTCGATCGTCCTCAACCGATCGAGATGTGCGTGACGTCGTCGACCAGGCCTCGTGAGGACACGTCGGGGCCGGGCACGCGCGGGTTCATTCGCCATAGCGTGAACTGAAGATTGCGCGCCAGCGGCGCCCCGAGGGCATCAGCGGGCCGTGGCTGGGAGGTTTCAGAGATCACGTAGTCGGCCTTGCGTCCCTGCGGAGGATGCGGAAACAGGCCACCCATCGGATTCAGCGCCGACCGACGGTGGTCGACAAGCATGTACGCCGCCCACAGCTGCCATCCACTCGGGCGTACATCGATTCGGACGCTGGCGCCGCGCGGGAGCTCATGGTCCCAGGCTCGAATCTGTAGCACCCACGGGTTGACCTGCGGATACGTGACGTCGATCTCACGGGCCGCGCTCAGCGGAACGATCACCAGCGCCGCCGTGCACCCGGCGAGCCCGAGTGCCGCGCTCCTGAGTCGCGGCACCGCGGCCAGCGCCGCGAGCTCGACCAGCGCCAGCAGCAGCACGTACGGTCCGAGGAATGCGAGGTCCTTGAAATAGAACAGCTGCCCGTCGGGGCGCAGACGGAAATACAGGCCGATCAGCGCGGTCACCGCCACCATCGCCGCCACGGGCCGGCGCACGTCCGCCGGCAGTCGGATCAAGCCGCGCCACGCGAGCAGCGCAACCGCACCAGCACCCAGGTAATCGGCGAGGTTCGAGCCGGGCATCCCCAGGAAGTGCGGGAGCGGGAGGTAGGGCAGCTGTCCGCCGGCCCATCCGGCGAGTGAGGTCCAGGGAGCGAGTACGGCGAGTGCGGAGCCGGTCTTCTCGAGAAAGCCGCGCCCGAGCACCAGCGCCGCCGGGACCGCCACCGCGATTGCCGGCACCCACACCCATCGCGGGAGGGTGGGCAACGCCAGCGCCGAGATCCAGCCGGGCCGCCGGCCAGCGGCGCGCCGCTTTCGCCACAGGTCGACCGCGTGTACGACTAGGAACACCGCCGGGAACGGCAGTAGCAGCGGGTATGCGAGCAGGCCCAGCACCGTGAATGACGCGAACAGCACCGCGCCGCGCCGGTCAGGCGAAGTCAGGTAACGCCACCCTGAGAGCAGCATCAACGGCAGCGCGAACTGCCCCCACAGCTCGTTGTAGAACGGATGGATCGTCACGTAGACGACGATCCGGTCGAGCGGCAGCAGGAACACGGCCAGCAGTGCCAACCACGGCGGCGCCCGCATCAGGTAGCGCGCGAACAGGAACAATCCGAGCGCGCTCAGCGCGAGCATCACCGCGGAGAGGGTCGCGAAGGCTCGAATCGGATCCACGCCGGCGAGCGTCGAGACGGCCGCCAGCGCGTAGTAGATCGGATACTTGGAGCGCCACTCGAGCGGGACGTGATTGATCGGCAAGTCTGGCCTGGTGGCCGTGGGCGGCGCGTGCTCGAGCAACACGGCGCTGCCGACGACGAGGATCGCGTCGCCGTTTTGCCCCGGCACGGTGGGGAACCCGGCGCGGAAGCTCGGCAGCAGCGAGATCAGCCCCACGATCGCGGCCAGCATCAACGGCAGCGCGATCCGGATCAGCGACGAGCGCTCGCCCGCGGCGATCGCCGTCGGGGGGACGGTCCGGCGGAGCGACAGCCCGGCGCCCAACGTCGCAACCGCGATCACGATTGCGAGCGAGACCTTCAGCGGCACGTGCAGGATGCCCAAGCCGGCCAGCGCCAAGCTGGAGAGCGCTGCTCCGAGCGGCAGCACCAGCAGCGCTCGGTGTGCCCCGAGCTGGCCACGGACGAGCGCCCGGGCCGGCGCGTATCCGCACAGCCCGAACAATACGACCGCGGCGCCACCGACCCGGAGAATCGCCGGCAACGCTGCGAGCCCGACCACTCCCGCCCCCAGCGCCAGCGCCAGCCCTACGAGGCCGGCCGCCGCGACGGCGGCCAGCGTCAGCAAGCGTGGATCGGCCCGCTCGAGTGCGACCGGCGGACCGCCGGCGGCCGCGCGAGCACGCGGCGCCGGCGCCTCGTCGATCGTCGCGTCGGGGGCTAGCCCGCCGGCGGGCAGGCTCACCGCTCGGCGATCGCTCGCACCCTGACGAGCGGGCGCCTTGCCAACGGCAGCAGGCGTGCGGGCGCAGGCGTCTGGGGCGCGGCGGCCGGAAGCGGATGCGGCGCGCCCGCCGGCCAGTGCCCATTCCCCGCGACATGTCCCTCACCCCAGATCCGGGGCGCGTCGCGGGCGACGCGGTGCGCCTCGCCCGCGACGCGGTGCGCCTCGCCCGCGACGCGGCTCAGGAAGATCGGGTTGCCGATCAGGTACCGGCGCCACATCCTGCTGGGATCGATCGCGAGCCGGAAGATCCACTCGAGCCCATTGTCGGCCAGCCAGCGCGGCGCGCGGGGCGTATGGCCAGAGACATAGTCGAACAGGGCCCCGACCGTCCATACCACGGCTCCGTCGAGCTCCGCGGCGTAGCGATCGACCCATAGCTCTTGTTTGGGCGTGCCCATCCCGACCAGCACGATCCCGGGCGCGTGGGCCTTGATGTCCTCGATCACACGGTCGTTGTGAGCCGAGTCCAGGTCGAAGAACCCGTGGTGAGCGCCGACCACGTCCAGCCGCGGGTAGAGCTTTTGCAGGCGATAGGCGGCTTCACGCGCGATCGGCGGCTCGGACCCGAGCAGGTAGATCGGTTGCCTGGAGCGCTCGCACAGCGTGGCCAGGCCCCAGATCCAGTCGGCTCCGGTCATGCGGTGGGGGACTGGCATGTTGAGCACGCGCGCGGCCAGCCTCACGCCGTAGCCGTCGCAGTAGACCAGGTCGGCGCCGCGCAGCGCGGTCACCAGTCCGGGCGTCACACGCGACTGGTTGACGACGTGAGCATTTACGTACATCACGCGTCTGGTCCGCTGCTGGCCCGCCCACGAGGAGATCGTTCGCAGCAGCTCGGCGGGCGGCGCGAGATCGATCGGGATGTCGAAGATCGCCGAGGACGGGCGGGGCGCGGGCAGCGGCGGCTCGTTTCCGATTCCGCTTTCCGTGCGGATGGCATGCGCTGACACCTGGCGTCGGATGCTACGCCTTTCGCCCGCCACAATGCCGCGGTTATGCCGCTCGTGGTGATCGACGGCCGCGACGCCCACGGTTCCGAGCTGCGCGGGTGGGGACGCTACGCGCGCTCGCTGCTCGGCGGGCTCGCCGCAGTCGACCTGCGGGGACTGCAGCTACGCGTCGTCCGCGCCGGCGGCCTGGGGCCGGAGCTGGCATTCGAGCAGCTGAAGCTGCCGCTGCTCCTGCTTCGCCGCAGGGCTGCGCTGGTCCACTCGCCGAACTGCTTCCTGCCGCTGCGCAGGCCGTGTCCGGGCGTGGTGACGATCCACGATCTGGCCTTCGAGCAGTGGCCGGCCGACTTCTCGCCGCTGACCCGGACCAAGTACCGGCGGCTGGTCCCGCTCGCGGCACGATCGGCCGAGCGGGTGATCTGCCCCTCCCGGTTCACCCGCGACGATCTCGTGGCGCGCTATGGCGTCGAGCCCGCCAAGGTGCGCGTGATCCCCGAGGCCGCCGCGCTGCCGCTGGGCGACGAGCGGTGGTTCGATCATGGGGAAGCCTCTCCGGCTCCCTATCTCCTGGCGGTGGGCGATCTCCGGCGCAAGAAGAACCTCGCCGCGCTGGTGCGGGCGTTCGCTGACCTGTGGCGGGACGCGGGCGTTCCCCACCGGCTGGTGCTCGCCGGGCTCGACACTGGCGAGGGCGCTCGACTACGGGCGCTGGCGGCGCAGGCGCCGGTGGAAATCACGGGTTACCTCGACGATCTGCGCCTGGACGCCCTGATGCGGGGCGCCGAGCTGCTGGTGCATCCGTGCCCGTACGAAGGCTTCGGGCTCGTGGCGCTGGAAGCGATGGCGCGCGGCACCCCGGTCCTCGCCGCGCGCGCCGGGGCGCTCCCGGAGACCGCCGGCGACGCGGCTGCCTACTTCGAGCCGCACGACCCGACCGACCTGGGCCGCCAGCTCCTCGCCCTGCTCACCGATGACCAGGCCCGCTCGGAGCTGTCCCGCCGAGGGCTTGCCCGGGCAGCGGAGTTCTCCTGGCAGCGGACCGCGGCGGAGACAGCGGCTGTGTACCGGGAGTTGCTGTAGTTGTAGGAAAAGTGTGGCGTGGAGCCACACCGGGGTGACGATCCGCGGTCACGGCGCCCTGATCCCCGACTCGGTCACCTAGCGTCGTGGCGGTGCCGAGCCTTCTGAATCAGCGCCGTGCGAGGGCACTGCTGACTAACCATGGCTGGCGCATGGAGCGCGGCGGAAAGCACGCAGTCAAGATGGTCAAGTCAGGCTGGCCGCCGATCACGCTGCCCAGGCATCGCGGGCGGGACTACGGCAAGCGATTGACCCACGCGATACTGGCGCAGGCCGGTCTCGACCCGATGGAGGAGCGCGCATGGAGCTCACGGTCGTCGTACATCAGGAACGACAGGGATTCTGGTCGGAGATCGAGGAGCTCCCGGGGTGCTTCGCCTCAGGCCGAACGCTAGTCGAGCTGCGAGAGGCGCTCGCAGAAGCGGTCGGCATGTATTTCTCCGGACCCCCTGTGGATCTGGATCGCCAACCGATCCAACAGGGACGCCTCACCCTCCGGGTCTCCGACCCCCCCGCGTGAATACCACGATCCTGATGCTGAGCGTCGATGAGGCCGCGATGCTCGAGCGCTCGCTGCCGGCCGCGGTCGCGCAGCCTGCCGAGGTGGTGGTGGTCGACAATGCATCCGTCGATCGCACCGGGGAGCTCGCGCGGATGCACGGCGCGAGGCTGCTGCGGCTCGAGTCGCGGCTCTCCTACGCCGCGGCCATCAACCACGGGATCGCCAACACCGAGGGCGACGCGGTACTGCTGCTGAACGCGGACTGCTTCCTCGCGCCGGACTTCCTGGCCGCGGCGCTGCCGAGGCTGCGCGAGCGGGGCGTCGGTTCGGTGGCGCCAAAGCTGCTGCGCGCGCCCGGCCCCGGTCGGGCTGGCGCAGGAGAGGATCGCCTCCAGATCGACGCCGCGGGCATGGTCGTCGACAGGCGGCGCAAGAACGGCCTGGTGGGCCATGCGCGGCGCGCCACCTCCTACGCCACGCCGTGCGCGGTGTTCGGCGCCGACGGTGCGGCCGCGCTGTACCGCCGTGAGACCCTCACGGACTGCGCGCTGGCCGGCGCCGAGGTGCTCGATCCGGACATGCAGCTGTGGGCGTCCGATGCGGACCTCGCGTGGCGAGCCCAGTTGCTGGGCTGGAGCTCGGTGTACGAGCCGCGCGCGGTCGCGCATCACGTCCGCAGCTACAGCCCGTCGACCCGTGCCCAGATGAGCGAGCACGACCGCCGGCTCCAGTTCCGCAACCGCTATCTGATGATGGTCAAGAACGAAACCCCGCGCGGGCTGCTGCGAGACGGGCACCTGATCGCGCTATACGAGCTGCTCGCACTGGGCCACGTCCTGCTGCGCGAGCGCCATCTGCTGCGCGCCTACGCCGAGGCTTGGCGGCTGCTGGCGGGTGCCAGGCGCAGGCGCCGGCAGGTGCAGGCCAAGCGCCGTGTGGCACGTCCCCCGTTCGGCCTGCGGGCTGTCGAGTAGGGGACGGAACCCTCACCACACGTCGCCGTCGCGCCAGTCGCAGGTCAGATCTCCAGATGAGTCGAGCGCGCGCGCGACCTCCAGCACGTAGATGTCCCCATCCTCGTCCGCGGTTCTGAGCAGACCCGCCGGCGACAGGGTCCAGGTCTGCCCCTGCCACTGCTTCCAGCCCCGCGCCGCGTAGAAGCCGGCCCCCATCTCGCTCGCACCCAACGCGCCGAGCTCGTAAGCGCCCCGCACAATCCGTTCGAGCTCGTTCATGATCGCCGCGCCATATCCGCGACCGCGCCTGTCGGCACGCACGGCGACGCACTCGACGTAGCCGGTCCTGAGCGCCCGGCCATCGTGCAGCAGCCGCCGTAGTACCACCGCGCCGTGGCCGACGAGTTGCCCCGCCTCCCAGGCGAGCGCGTGC
>JAFAZB010000082.1 GCA_019240015.1 Solirubrobacterales bacterium | reverse complement strand
GGCGCGCTCGTGGCGAACACCGCGATCCCCGCCTGGCACGAGGCGCGCCGGCTGCTGCCGTTCCTGTTCGGGTCGGGGGCCGCGCTGAGCGCCGGAGCGGTGGCGGTGGCGAGCACGCCTCCCGCGCACGCGGCGCCTGCCCGCAGGCTGGCGCTGGCCGGCGCCGCCTCCGAGCTGCTGTTCAAAGAGGTGATGGAACGCGCGCTCGGCGAGCACGGGGAGCCTTACAGAACGGGTGCCGCAGCGAGGTTCGGACACCTCACGCGCGGCTGCACGGTCGCCGGCGCGGCCCTGCTGGTAGCACGAGGCGCCACTTCCCGGGCGGCCGCGATCGGCGCCGGCGCGCTGCTGTGCGCCGGCGCGCTGGCCGAACGCTGGAGCGTTTACAGGGCGGGCTTTCAGTCTGCCTCCGACCCAAAGTACGTGGTCGGACCGCAGCGCAGGCGGGTTGAGCGCGGCGAGCGCCGAGGCGCCGCGCGGGGGCAAGCGGAGGTCGCCCCGGGCCATCCCGAGCTCGGTTCACCGGCGAACTTGAGCTGATTGTCTGCCCCCGCCGCGGGGTATCGCAACGCCAGCTTGAGCATTGCAGCGGTGGTTCAGGTCGGGCTGCTCGCGCCTCCCGGCGCGCTGGTCGACACGCGCCACGAGTACGACCACCTGTTCTCGATCTACGTTCCGATCGCGGTCGCGGTGTTCGCGCTCGTGGTGCTCGCGATCGGCTTCGCGGTCCTGCGCTATAGCCGCCGCGCCCCGTCGCAGGCGGCCCGCTGGCATGAGCACAACCGGCTCGAGGGTGGCTATGCGCTGGCGCTGGCGCTGGTCGTCGTGTTCCTGCTCTACCTCACCTTTTCTGCCGAGCATCGCGTCGACACGGTCGCGGCGCACGAGCGGCCGGCGCTCACCGTCGACGTGACCGGAGCGAAGTGGGAGTGGCAGTTCTACTACCCCGCCTACGGGATCACCGCCCGCAGCGGCACCGTCGGCCGCCAACCGCTCGTCGTTCCCGTCGGTGAGGCGATCCGCTTCAACGTCAGCACGATCGACGTGATCCACGCGTTCTGGATCCCACAGCTCCGCTACAAGCGAGATCTGATCCCTGGCACCACCGAGAGCGCCACGCTGCTCTTCGATCGCGCAGGCAGCTTCCCGGGCCAGTGCGCCGAGTTCTGCGGTCTGCGCCACGCCGACATGGTGTTCACGGTCCGCGCGGTCAATCCCGCGCAGTTCGCCGCCTGGGCCAGGGCCGGGGGCAAGGGCGTGCCGTCATGACCACCGCCGCGCCCGCGGTCCACGGACCGACGCGGATCCCCGGGGTGCTGGGCGCCTTGACCAGCACCGACCACAAGCGGATCGGCCTCAACCTGGGGCTCCTGTCGCTCGTCTTCTTCCTCGTCGGCGGGTTGTTCGCGCTCCTGATGCGCGCCCAGATCGCCCAACCCGACGTCCAGTTCGTCTCAGACCAGACCTACAGCCAGCTGTTCACGATGCACGGCTCGACGATGATCTACCTGTTCGTGACGCCGATGGCGCTCGCGATGGCGCTGTACCTGGTTCCGCTCCAGATCGGCGCCGTGTCGCTCGCCGGGCCGCGACTAGCGCTGATCGGTTTCTGGATCTGGCTCTCAGGCGGGCTCGTGATGCAATCGGGCTGGCTGACCGGCGACGGCGCCGGGCGAGACGGGTGGTTTGCGTATGAGCCGCTCGCCAACGGGACCAACACCCCTGGCGTGGGCCAGGACATGTGGGTGATCGGCGTGATGCTGGCGGCGTTGGGGATGACCGCGATGGCCGCGTGCGTGGCCGCCACGATCGCTCGCCGCAGGGCCCCCGGGATGGCGCTGCTGCGGATGCCCGTGTTCACCTGGACCGCGCTCGTCAGCGTGCTGATGGTGGTGGCGTCGTTCCCGGTGCTGATCCTGGCGATGTCGCTGATGTACATCGACCGCCACGGCGGTCACATCTTCTCCGGCTTCAATGGCGCAATCGACTACCAGGACCTGTTCTGGTTCTTCGGTCACCCAGTGGTTTACGTGATGTTCTTCCCCTATCTGGGGGCTGCCGCCGAGGTCGTAGCGGTGTGCTCGCACAAACGATGGTTCGGACACACCGCGTTCGTGGCGTCGATCATGGCGTTCGCCGCGCTCTCGATGAGCGTCTGGGCGCACCACATGTTCACCACCGGCGGGGTCACCAACCAGTACTTCGCGTTCACCTCGACCGCGCTGGTCGTCCCAGCCGGGATCGAGTATTTCGACATGGTCGGGACGATGGTCGGCGGCTCGATCGTGCTCAGGACCTCGATGCTGTTCGCGCTGATGTTCTTCATCCAGTTCCTGATCGGCGGGCTCAGCGGGATCTTCCTCGCCTCGCCGGTGCTGGACTACCACGTCGAGGACTCCTACGTGGTGATCGCACACTTTCACTACACGCTGTTCGCGGGCAGCGTGTTCGGGTTCTTCGCGGGGGTCTACCACTGGTTCCCGAAGGTCACCGGCGCCCACCTGCGCGACTCGTGGGGCCGGATCCACCTTGTATTGCTCGCGGTGGGAACCAACCTCACGTTCTTCCCGATGTTCTTCCTCGGGCAGGACGGGATGCCGCGGCGGATCTCTCGCTACCCCGCCCACCCTGGCTGGGGGACGCTGAACCTGCTCGAGTCGATCGGCGCGGGAATCATCGCGCTGGGGGTTCTGAGCTTCCTGGTCAACGTCGTGGTCTCGCTGCGGCGGCGGCAGCCTGCGGGCGACGATCCATGGCAGGGCCACACGCTCGAGTGGGCGACCTCCTCGCCGCCGCCGGCGTACAACTTCGAGCTGCCACTGCCGCCGATCCGCTCCTACGCCCCGCTGCTCGACCGCCGCCACGAGCAGCTCGATCGCGCGGGAGCGTCGCCGTGAGGGGTGGAGCGCTGCCGCTGTTCGCGTGGGGGGCGCTGCTGCTGGTGTTGCTGGCGCTCAACTGGATCTGGACCGGCGATGCGATCCAGGTGGGCTCGTTCGCCTTTGCGGCGCTGGTGATCATTGCCGGGGGGGCGCTGCTGGCGCTGCGCAGCCGCGAGGCGCTCCGCGGCGGGCCGCCCCGCGTTAGCCGGACTCGTGAGTCGGTGCCCCAGACGAGCTTTGCGGCGGTGCTGGTCGGGCTCTCGGTGGGCGCGATCCTGTTCGGGCTCACGTTTGGGCGCTTCATCGTCTACTTCGGCGCCGGGATGCTGGTGATCTCGCTTGGACGCCTGGCGCTCGAGCTGCGCGCCGAGCGAGCCAGCCGGCGAGGCACGCAGGACGGGCCTCAGGACACGGGCGGCTCCGCACGAGCCGGAGAAGGGCGCCCGGGGTGAGCGCGCCGTCCCTGCCCCAGCTGCTGGTCGGACACTGGAGCAGCTCTTGGTCTGCGACGGCCGAGGGGACACTGCTCGCGATCCTCTACGTGTGGACCGCCCGACGCGTGCGGGGCCACTGGCCGGTCCGGCGGACGTTGTCCTTCCTGGCGGGGATCGGATGCGTGCTGGTGGCGCTCGAGTCCGGGATCGACAGCTTCGA
>JAFAZB010000014.1 GCA_019240015.1 Solirubrobacterales bacterium | reverse complement strand
GCCTGCTCGACCACCGGGCGAGTCGCGAGCACCTCGCCGCCCGCCGAGCGCGCGGCGACGCGGGAGGCGATGTTCACGTCGCGGCCGAAGTAGTCGCCGTCCCGGTACAGCGCCACTCCATAATGGATCCCGATCCGGGGCAGCGGCCGCTCGACCTGGAGGCGCTGAAAGCCCACCGCCCAGTCGATCAGCGTCGTCGGGTCGGACCCGACGATCATCACCTCGTCGCCGATCGTCTTGATCACCCGGGCCTCGTCGGGCAGCGTGACCTCGACCGCCTCGACGAACCGCTCGACCGCGTCGACCGCGGTCTGCTCGCCCTCCTCCTCGGTCAGCCGGGTGTAGCCGGCCAGGTCGGCGAATGCGATCGCCACCCGCATCCTGCCGAGGTCGATCGCGGGGCCGTCGAGCTCTGACTCCATGTGGCCGACCACGTCCTGCTCGACGAAGTGCTGCAGGTAGCGCTGGTGGACCTGGTCCATCACCGGCGAGGCGAGCGGCAGCACCTGGCGCGAGAGCGCCAGCATCTGCTCGGCCGTCTCGACCCCGCTCGCGCCCGACCGCATCAGCGGCTCGTGGACGTAGAGGTGAAACAGCCGCACCTCGGCGTCGGCGACCCGGGCCAGCGCCTGGCCGTAGACGCGGACCAGCTGCAGCAGCGCGTCCAGCGGGAAGCCGGCGTCGAGCGCGGCCGCGACATAGCGCAGCAGCTGCAGCTCGTCCTCGGAGAGCGTCTCGGTCTCGGCCAGGCTGATCCCCAGCCCGGCGGCGATCCGCCGCACCAGCCCCGCCTCGAGCCCTGCCTCGCGGGCCGCCTCCTGGACCGTGTAGACGGTGTCCTCGGGTGGAAACAGCTCCTCCAGAAAGCCAAACGCGAGCCGCCCCTGCTCCGTGGCCCGGCGGATCTCGTCGAGCGAGTGACCCCGCTCTCGCATCCGCGCGACCACCCGGGCGTGGCCCACTGCCGCCCGCGTCCATGCGCCGTCATATTGCGGGATCATGCCCTGGCGCGCCCAGCGCCTGAGCGTGGCCGGGGTGACGCCCGCTCGCCTCGCGGCTTCCTCGAGCGTCATCGGGGGCCAACCCTCACGGCGGTAGCAGCGGTCGGCGACGGGGTCTCGGTGAGAGCGAGGCCCCGCCGCCCGCGGGCATCACGGCCCGCTGCGTCGGCCGTTGGCGCTCGTCACGTTTCCGGCGGCGCCTCGCGCGCGCGCTCGGGGGCGCGCCCACGCTCCGGCCTGTTGCCTGACTTGTGCGCCTAGGTCTACTCGCCATGTCTCCGTCTGTCAATGCTGGCAGACGGAAAATGCGCGACTTAGCGCCCGTCGCAGGCTCAAACCTCCAGGTGGGGGTAGTCGGAGCCGATCATCTCGCGGTAGCGTGCGAACAGCGGCTTGGTGATCGGGATCAGGGCGAGCGCCGCCTTGACGTCGCCGCCGGCCTTGATCCGGCGCCGGGCGATCGCGATCGCCACGTTCTCCTTGCCCTGGAAGTAGCGGTTCGCGGTCTCCGAGCTCATCGTCATCTTGACCTTCGGCTCCCAGTCGATCTCGTCGCTCCACTCCCAGGCCAGGTTGGCCTCCTGGGCGCCGCCCGCACGGATGTTGACCACCAGGTCGAGGTCGGGGAACTCGAACCGCTGCGGCGTGTCGGCGTCGCGCAGCTTCGGCCCCATCTCAGGGTCCTCGCTCATCAGCGTGAACGTCCGGTCGATCACCTGCCTGAACTCCTGCGGCGACTTGAAGCCCGCCATCGAGCGCAGTCTAACCTCGGCCCCGTGCCCGCCACGATCCATCTGCACCCGACGGCGCCGCTCGCCGAGCGGGTGCTGCTGCCGGGCGACCCGGGACGCGCGCTGCTCCTCGCTCAGTCGCTGCTGAGCGCACCGCAGATGTTCAACCACAACCGCGGGCTGTGGGGCTATACGGGGACGGCGCCGGACGGCGAGCCGCTGACGATCCAGAGCACGGGGATGGGCGGTCCGAGCGCGGCGATCGTGATCGCGGAGCTGGCCGAGCTCGGTGCGCGCAGTCTGCTGCGCGTCGGCACCTGCGGCGCGCTCGCCGGGTCGCTCGCGCTGGGCGAGCTGCTGGTGGCGAGCGAGGCGATCTGCGACGACGGCACCAGCCGCGCACTGGGCGCCGGCGACCGAGCGCTGGCGAGCCCGGAGCTGCTCGCGGAGCTGGCTCGCGCAGCCGACGGGATCGTCCACCGAGGCGTCGTCGCCTCGACCGATCTGTTCTACGACGAGCGCGAGGATCGCGAGCGGCGGTGGCTCGAGGCCGGGGCGGTGGCGGTCGAGATGGAGACCGCGACGCTGTTCGCGTTGGCGGCTCGGCGCCGCCTACAGGCGGGCTCGATCCTGATCGTCTCTGACCTGTTGCGTCCGGCGCGCGAGCGGATCGGCCAGGCCGCGCTCGAGGACGCCGAGCACAGGCTCGGGGAGATCGCGGCCCGGGCGCTGGCCGGCCGAGCGCCGGCGCCGGCGCAGGCCGTCGGTCAGCGCTCGGCGCGGGCCGCCGGCGCGGGCTCAAGTCGCTCGAGCGCCGACTGAAGCCGCTCCAGCGTGGCCTCGATCCCTTCGAGCCGCTCGCCCACCGAGGCCGAGGACACGAGGCCCTCGATCCGCTGCTCGAGCCGGTCGAGCGCGTCCTCGATCCCCTCCAGCCGCTGGGAGACGCTCCGCAGCCGGCGGGTGAGACGCTCCAGATCGCTCCCCGATGGCAGATTGAGCGCCCCCATCGCGACTTCTTGCGCGCGCATCGCCCGCTCGCGCGTCTCGAACGCTTTCGCGAGTGCCCCGCTCACCATGGGATTCTCCAGCAGCTCCTGGGCGAGCTTGCCGATCGCCTCCTCACCCTGGCGTGTCACCCGCTCCCGCAGGCCTCCGTCTTCGCTCATTGGTCAGCTCCCGGTCTCTCGGCGGACTCAGCGCAGCCACTGTAGCGAGCCAGCCGCGAGGCCCGGACGGCGCCTTGGAGCGCGCACGGTTCCGCGTTGAAAACCCTTCCGCCAGCCAGTAGCTTCCTGGCGAGGCCCCGTGCGTTTGGAAACGCTGGCCTCTGCGCACGTGCCATGGCAGGAGGAGTAAACGGACAGTGTTGAGGAGCCGGAAGCTTGGCGTCGCGGTCCTCGTCGCGAGCACACTGCTCGCGACGCTTGCGATCGCGGCTTTGCCCGTCGCCTCCGCGGCGACGTGCACGGTGACCGTGCGGCTGCTCGACGGCTCGACCGAGACGCTGACCGTGCCGGCCGGAACCGCGATAACCGTGGGGACGGTGATCGCGCAGACGTGTACCCCGGCGGCGAGCTCGCCGGGGTCGAGCCTGGTCGGCCCGAGCAGCAGCACCAGCTCGAGCGCGTCACCCTCAGCCTCCACCTCAACTTCACCCTCTAGCTCGGCTACACACTCCACCTCCGCCACGCGCACCACCTCGACCACCCCTCGCCCGACGGGGGCCAAGCTCCAACCGCCCTCGACCCACAAGCAGACTCCGACGCCGAGCCTGGGCAGCCCGACGGGCAAGCCGACAAATCCGGCGAGCAACCTCCCGACCGGCAAGGGCGTGCCCTCGGCCTCGAATCCGAGCTTCTCGCTCTCGCTCCCCGGCGCCGCGCCGATCGGCGTCCCCAACTTCTTCATCGACAGCTTCCGGATCCCCCCGTTCCTGCTGCCGATCTACCAGGCGGCTGGGATCCAGTACGACGTCCCCTGGCAAGTGCTCGCGGCGATCAACGAGATCGAGTCCGACTACGGTCGCAACCTGTCGACCTCCTCCGCAGGGGCGGTGGGCTGGATGCAGTTCCTGCCCTCGACCTGGAAGGCATACGGAGTCGATGAGACCAACTCCGGTTATGCCGATCCCTACAACCCGGTCGACGCGATCTTCGCCGCGGCCAGGTACCTGCACGCGGCGGGCGCCTCGCAGAATCTCTCCCAGGCGATCTTCGCTTACAACCACGCGACCTGGTACGTGCAGTCCGTGCTGCTGCGCGCGAAGCTGATCGGAGGTATGCCGGACGCGCTGATCGGAGCGCTGACCGGGCTGGTCGAGGGCCACTTCCCGGTCGCGGCGCCGGCCAAGTACGCCGACAGCGCGGTCCAGCAGCTGGCGACGCACCGAGTGAAGGGATCGAACGCGGCGATCCCGATCGAGTCCGATCCGAACGCCAAGGGCGTGACGATCTTCGCCAAGCAGGGTGCGCCGGTGATCGCCGTCAACGACGGCAAGGTGGTCAAGGTCGGGCAGAGCCCCAAGCTGGGGCGCTACCTCGAGCTCCAGGACTCCACCGGCAACATCTACACCTACGCCGAGCTGGGCTCGATTCCGAAGCTCTACCCCGTGCCGAAGCCGGTCAAGGTCACGGCCGCCGAGATCGCCAAGGAGCTCTCGGCGCCGCCGGTCCGTTCGCCCACCGCGCCGGCGACCGCCGGCTCCCAGCAGGCGCCGCCCGTCCCGAGCCCCGCCAAGGCAAAGCACGCCGGCGCCAAGATCACGCTGCCCGAGACGACCCAGAGCGCGAATGCGCCCCAACCGGTCGCCACGCCGCTGGTCAAGGAGCGGCTGTTCGCCGACCCCTCCCGGCCCAACTCATACGCGGCCGGCGGAGCACTCCAGCTCCAGAACGCCACCGCCCAGATCAGCAGCTTCCAGAACTACTTCTCCGACGTGCTGCACCTCGGCCGCAACGAGTACACCCTGCAGCCACTGAAGGCCGGCGCGATCGTGGTCGCGGGCACGATCCTCGGCAGGATCGGCCCCTCCACTCCGAACCTCGCCTCCCACCTCTACTTCATGATCCAGCCGGCCGGCAAGAACGCACCCCAGATCGACCCCAAGCCGATCCTTGACGGCTGGAAGCTGCTCGAGGCGACCGCCGTCTACCGGGCCGCGGGCGTCGACCCGTTCTTCGGCCCCGGCGCCAAGAACCCCAGCGTCGGCCAGGTGCTGCTGATGAGCAAGGAACAGCTCACCATCCGCGTGCTCCAGGATCCCCACGTCCAGATCTACACCTGCGGGCGTCGCGACATCCAGGCCGGCCTGATCGACCGCCGGGTGCTGGCCACGATCGAGTTCCTGTCCGCCTCCGGGCTCGACCCCGACGTCTCCGGGCTCGAGTGCGGCCACACGCTCACCGGCCAGACCGGCACCGACGCCGCGGGGGCCAGCGGCTCGAGCGTCGACATCTCCAAGATCAACAACATCCCGATCCAGGGTCACCAGGGCCCCGGCTCGGTCACGGACATCACGATCCGCCGGCTGCTGACGCTCCAGGGCGCGATGAAGCCCGACCAGATCATCAGCACGATGACCTACAAGGGTCAGACCAACACCCTCTCGCTGCCCGACCACGCCAACCGGATCCAGGTCACCTTCACGCCGCTGTTCGGGAGCAACAGCAAGCTGTCCTCGGAGGTCAAGAGCATCCTGCAGCCGGGGCAGTGGGTGCAGCTGATCAACCGCATCAGCCAGATCCCCGAGCCGGTGGTCCCGATCGCGCCGAGCAAGTACGCGATCCGCTCGGGCCACTGAGGCCCGCCTGAGCGCCCCGGCACCCCTGTTTCGCTTCGCGCAGATCGAGTTGCCGTGGCCGCTCGGTCCTCCCGATGGGCGCTACCTCCTGCGCCGGCCCGGGGACGCCCCCGCCGCGGCCCCCGCGCACGTGCTGGTGCTCGCCACGCTTGGCGCGCCGGAGCGCCGCCGGCTGCCGTCGCGGCGCCGACCCCGCCAGGCACCGCCCGGCCCGCACCCCACTCCGGTGGCCACCGGCCGCGCCACCGTGATCGACGCCGGCGAGCCGCTGGCGAGCATCGAGCAGGCCCGCGCATGGCTGACCGGCGCCGGCGAACCCGAGCTGCGCGACGGGCTCCTGGTGCTGAACCGTGCCTTGCACGCTTTCCGCCTCGCGACCGCCGACCCCTATCTGCAGCCGGTGGGGCGCTGGCAGACGCTGGTCGCGCGGCTCGGCTTCGGCGCCGGCGAGGAGGTGGCCGACGGTCACTGGACCGCGGCCCGCGAGCTCCCCAGCGCCGCCCCCCGGCAGCGACGTTCCCGCGTGCTCGAGCCCCAGGCGCGCCTGGCCGCGGTGCTCGGTGGCCGCGCCGACGCGCTGGCGTGCGAGGAGCTGAGCTTGCGCGCGCGGCTCGATCTGGACCATGGGCGCCGGCGCGAGGCCGCGCTCCAGGCGAGCGCGGCACTCGAGGCCGCGCTCGCGGAGCTGCCGCGAGACCCGACCGCGGCCGCGCTCGCGCAGCGCCTCGAAGAGCTCCGAGCGCGCCGTGGAGCCGTGGCCGACGCAGCCCGGGCGGCGCTCGCAGGCCCGCTCAGCGAGGCTCAGGCGGAGGCGGTGGCCGGGGCGGTGGCCCGGCTCGAGGCGGCGCTGCGCGCCCGGGCGGTGGCCGCGCAGCGCTGAGGCCGCCGGGGGAGCACCCGCACACGCGGCCGTCGAGGGGGGCCGCTCGACCGCGAAACCATCAAAACTTCACACACGGCGCACGCTCCACCGGACGTGTGTCACCTCGGATCTACCCCGCGGCGATGTTTGCGTACACCCCGCGAAGGAGCGGGACGGTTGGGAGATCTTGATGATCCGCGCGTGGCGAGGCAGCCGGCCGCTAGATCCCCAGCGCCGCCAGCACCGCTCCCAGCTCCTGCACGACGTCGCCGCCGCAGCGCACCGTCGCGCGCGCGTCGTAGGGCGTGGACCCCCGGGTGAGGATCGCGATCCTGCCGCCGGCCCCGAGCGTCAGCGCGGGCAGCTCGGCGACCGGGTACACCTCGAGCGAGGAGCCGATGCACAGCATCAGGTCGGCCGCCTGGGCCAGCTGCTCGGCTTGCGTGATCGCCTCCGGCGGCAGGTACTCGCCGAACAAGACCACGTCGGGCTTGAGCGCCGAGCCACAGTCGCAGCGCGGCACGCCGCCGGCGTCGGTCAGCTGGCGGGCGCGCACCACCGCGAGCGGATAGCGCGCGCGGCAGCGCAGGCACGAGGAGTGGTCGATCGTGCCGTGCACCTCGACCAGCCGGCGGGAGCCCGCACGGGCGTGCAGCCGGTCGATGTTCTGGGTGATCACCGCGTCGAGTAACCCGGCGCGCTCCAGCTTGGCCAGCGCTTCGTGCGCCGGGTTCGGCGCTTTGCGCTCCAGCGCCTGGAAGCGCTCGCCGTAGAAGCGCCAGAAGCGCTCGGGATCGCGGCGGAAGACGTCGATATGGGCGACCTCCATCGGGTTGACGTTCGCCCACAGGCCGGTGCCGGGTGAGCGAAAGTCGGGGATCCCGGAGGGCACCGAGATGCCTGCCCCGGTCAGCGCGACGACCGACTCGGCGCCCCTGATCAGCTCCGCGAGCCGAGCGGCCTCCGTCTGGAGCGCGCTCACCGACCCTGGAACTTCGGGCTGCGCTTCTCGAGGAACGCCGCGATCCCCTCGCGCGCGTCCTGCGAGCCGAACGCCCGCGCGAACGCCTGCTTCTCGGCCTCGATCCCGGCGTCCAGCTCGGCGCCGACCGAGGCCCGCTTGAGCTGCTGGACCGCCAGCGGCGCCTGGCCGGCGAGCTTGCGCGCCCAGCCGAGCGCGGTGTCGAGCAGCTCGTGGTCGGGGACCACGCGGTTGGCGAGACCGAGCTGCAGGGCCTCCTCGGCCGCGATCGGATCTCCCACCAGGTTCAGCTCGAGCGCCTTGCCCTCGCCCACCAGGCGGCGCAGCCGCTGGGTGCCGCCGAAGCCGGGGATGATGCCCAGGCTGATCTCGGGCTGGCCGAAGCTCGCCGACTCCGCGGCGATCCGCAGGTCGCAGCCCATCGCCAGCTCGCAGCCGCCGCCGAGCGCCGCCGCGTTGACGGCGGCGATCGTGACGATGCTCGAGCTCTCCATCTCCCGCAGCCAGGCGTGCATGCGGTCGAGCAGCTCGCGGCCGCCGGCCGCGTCCATCTTCGTGAACGCCTTGATGTCGGCGCCTGCGCAGAACAGCATCGGGTTGCCGGACGCGAACACCAGCGCCCGGACCGTCCCGGCCTCGACCACCGCAGCCCACAGCTCGATCAGCGCCTCCACCACCTCCGGCGAGATCGAGTTGGCGGGGGGCCGGTCGAGCCACGCGATCGCGATCTCCCCACGGGTCTCGAGCTTGACGGGTTTCTGATCCCAGCCCGGATCGGGCTGGGGGTAGGCAAAGAAGCCTTGACCGGTCTTGACCCCCAGCCGGCCCTGGGCGACCAGCCGGCGGAGGATCGTGGGCGGCTCGAAGTTCTCGCCCCACTCGCGCTCGGCGCGCTCGAGCCGGTCCAGGACCTCGTCCAGACCGGCCTGGTCGGCCCGCGCGAACGGCGGCGGAATGATCCCCGCCCCCGCCATCAGACCGAGGTCGATGTCCTTGACCGAGGCGATCCCCTCCTCCAGCACCAGACAGCTCTCCACGAATGCCTTCAGCGTGAAGCGGTCGACGAGCTCGGCGGTCTCGAGCTCGGTTTCGGTGCTCATCGCTCAGCTCTGGTGCTCATAGAAGCCCCTGCCGGTCTTCACGCCGAGATCGCCGGCGGCGACCAGCGCCCGCATCTGCTTGTGGATGTAGAAGCGCTTGCCATAGGAGTCCTTGAGGTGCTCGGCGACGTGCAGCACCGTGTCCAGGCCGAGCAGGTCGGTGAGGAAGAACGGCCCCATCGGGGCGGCCTTCGACTCGGCGATCAGCTGGTCGAGCTCCCGTATGTCCGCCCCGGTCTCCTCCTGATAGCGCCACAGCTCCGAGACGCTCGAGTTCAGGATCCGGTTGACCACGAACCCCGGCGCCTCGGCACAGCGGATCGGGAGCCTGCGGATCCGCTGCGCAAAGCTGGTCGCGACCTGGACGGTCTCGAGCGAGGTGTCCTCGCCCTCGATCACCTCGATCAGCCGCATCACCGAGGCCGGGTAGAAGAAGTGAAAACCCACCACCTGCTCGGGCCGGCCGGTGACTTCGCCCATCTGTGTGATCGACAGCGACGAGGTGTTCGAGGCCAGGATCGCGTGGCCGGGGGTCGCTTCGTCGAGCTCCGAGAACACCGCCTGCTTGAGCTCGATCCGCTCCGGCACGGCCTCGATCACGAAGTCCACCTCGCCGAACTCCCGGTAGTCGGTGGCGCCCGAGATCAGCGCCAGCTTGCGGTCGAGCTCGGCCGGCTCGAGCTTGCCGGCGTCGACGCGTTCCTGCCACAACGAGCGTGCCTTCGCGAGCCCCTGCTCGACGAACCGCTGCTCGACGTCCTTGAGCACCACCGGGATCTCGGCGTTGGCGATCGTATGCGCGATCTCGCCACCCATCGTCCCGGCGCCCACTACGCCGGCCTTGAAGACGAACATGGCCCTACGCTACCCGACGATCGGCCCGAGCCGACGCAAGCTCGGCGCCGAACCGGGCGAGCGTGCTACGCAACGAGGCGGCGATCGCGCGCCTGATGAACAGCGCGTCCAGCAGCGGGGTGAGCAGCGTACGTCGCTCGAGCCGGTACTCGAGCGTCAGCTCCACCTGCACGCGGTCCCCCCGCGCGGTGAACGTGACGCGCTGGCGGCCCCGGATCGAGTCGTCCTGCACCTCCACGGTCTGGCCCGCCAGTGGCTCGTGCTCGAGCACCCGCTCTCGCACGCGACCGCGTCCCGCCGGGCCGGACTCCCACCTGACCTCGGCCCCCGCGCGCGGCCAGTCGCCCTCGACCGCCGAGACGCGCTCGAGGCCGTCGACCCAAGCATGCCACCGGCCGGTGTCATACCAGCTGGCCTCGGCCTCCTCGACAGATCCCGAGAACATCTGCGCGGCTCCCGCAGCTCGCATTGAGTCGATTATCGCTCGCGGGGGGCGCCCACGGGGACTACGCTCTGCTCAGCGATGCCGGAGACCCTGCCAGAGGCGCTCGAGCCCTTCCCGGAGATCTCGCCCAAGGCCTACGAGCACCCGGCCGATCGCGCGGCCACGGCGGCGCTCAAGGCGGTGCCGATGCTCGACACCGTGGTCCGCAAGCTGATCGAGTTCCGCTACGAGCGGGCCGTGCGCCAGTTCTACCTCAGCAACTCGGTGCGCGTCGGCGAGCGCCAGCTGCCCGACCTGTGGGCCGCCCAGGAAGGCGTCTGCAGGATCCTCGACATGCCCCGCACCTACGACCTGTACGTGACCGACGCGATCGGCCCGACGGCGATCGCCGCCGGCTCCCAGAACCCGATCGTGGTGTTCGGCAGCCCGCTGCTGGAGCGGCTCGGACCCGGCGAGCAGCGATCCGTGCTCGCCCACGAGGTCGCCCACATCCTCTCCGACCACATGGTCTACCGGACCGCGCTCGACATCCTGATGCGCGCCGGGGGCAACCTGCCGCTGCTGCTCGGGCTGCCGCTGCGGGCGGTCCAGGCGGTGCTGCTCGAGTGGTATCGCGCCGCCGAGCTCAGCTGCGACCGCGCCGAGACGCTGGTCGTCCGCGACCCGAGGATCGTTTGCCGCGGGCTGCTGGTGATGGCCGGCGGGCTGCCCGCCGAGCGGCTCGACCTCGACGCGTTCATGGCTCAGGCGATGGAGTACGAGAGCTGGGACGATCCCCACGACCGCGTGCGGCGCTTCTTCCACGAGATCGGCGCTACCCACCCGAACGCAGTCAAGCGCGTGTCCGAGGTGATGAAGTGGGTCCAAAGCGGCGAGTACGACCGCATCATCCGCGGTGAGTACCGCCGCCGCGGCGACGACCGCGACGTGCGCGAGGAGGCGAGCGACGCGATGGAGTTCTACGCCGAGCGCTTCCGGACGCTGTTCAGGGAGATCGGCGAGAACGTCACCACGCTCGGCTCGCAGATGGGCGACTTGAGCCAGCAGGCCGCCGACTGGATCCGCAAGCGGCGAGGCTGAGCGCGCTCGCCCCGCCGGACCAGCGCCGGGCCCGGGCCCTGCGAGGTGCGGAGCTGGGCATGCACGAGCAACCGTCGCGCCCTCGCCCCCCTTGACGCTCCGACTGTAACGCGATATATCGCCTACATATCGCTCGCACGACCGTGCGACACCCACGCGACACCCATCCCCGACCGACCATACGAGCGGAGGTTTCAGATGACCGGAGGAGGACCACGACGATTTGCGCGCTTCGACGACCTGGAGCGCATGGCGGCGCTGCACCACACCCGCGGGGGTCCCGGGGCGTTCGGCGGCGGGCCGATTTTTGGCCACCCGTTCGGAGGCGGCCGTGGCCGGGCGCGGCGCGGCGAGGTCAGGACCGCGCTGCTGCTGCTGCTGGCCGAGGAGCCCCGCAACGGCTACCAGCTGATGCAGGAGATCGAGCAGCGCAGCGGGGGACGCTGGCGGCCCAGCCCCGGTTCGGTCTACCCGACGCTCGCGCAGCTCGAGGACGAGGGCCTGATCCGCACGGCTGAGCACGAAGGCGCAAAGCGCTTCGAGATCACCGACCAGGGGCGCGAGCGGCTGGAGGAGCACCGCAAGCAGAGCGCACCATGGGAGATCGACGACGACCGTGGCTTCTCCGACCTGCGTGGCCTGATCCGAGGTGTGGTGATCGCGGTCACGCAGGTGGCCCGCGCCGGCGACGAGCACCAGGTGCGGCGCGCCACGGAGCTGCTCGACGAAACCCGGCGGGCGCTGTACCGCATCCTCGCCGAGGACGACAGAGATGCCTGACCTCGTAACCTCAAGCGAACCGATGGCCACGACCACCAGAGACGGCGCCGCGCCCCCCGCAACCCCCACCGCCGCGATCGCGGTCAACGGGCTTGCCAAGAACTTCGGCGAGGTGAAGGCGGTCCGGGGGGTCGAGTTCGAGGTCGCCACCGGCGAGGTGTTCGGGTTTCTGGGCCCCAACGGGGCCGGCAAGACCACCACGATCAACATGCTCTGCACGCTCGTGAAGCCGAGCGCGGGCTCGGCGACCGTGGCCGGCCACGACGTCGTGCGCGAGCGCGACGACGTGCGCCGCAACATCGGCTTGGTGTTCCAGGACCCCACGCTCGACGGCTACCTGACCGCCGAGCAGAACCTGCGCCTGCACGCGGAGCTGTACGGAGTGCAGTCCTCGCTGGTGCCCGCAAGGATGGAGCAGGTGCTGACGATGGTCGGCCTGTGGGACCGCAAGGACCACACCGTCGCCACCTTCTCGGGGGGCATGCGCCGGCGCCTCGAGATCGCGCGCGGGCTGATGCACTCGCCGCGGGTGCTGTTCCTCGACGAGCCCACGATCGGGCTCGACCCCCAGACCCGCCGCTCGATCTGGACCTACATCCGCGAGCTCAAGGAGCGCGAGGAGATCACGATCTTCATGACCACCCACTACATGGACGAGGCCGAGTGGTGCGACCGGATCGCGATCATGGACCACGGCCAGATCGTGGCGCTCGACGCCCCCGCGACGCTCAAGGCGCAGGTCGGTGGCGACCGGGTCGCGATCCACACCGACGACGACCAGGCGGCGATCGCGGCGCTGGACGAGCGCTTCGGCGTCGAAGCCGGGGTCGCCGAGGGCGCGGTCACGTTCTCGATTCCCAGCGGCGAGGAGTTCGTGCCGCGGCTGTTCGCGGAGCTCGGGATGCCGATCCGCGCGGTCAGCGTCTCCCGACCGACGCTCGACGACGTGTTCATGTCCTACACCGGCACCACGATCCGCGACGCCGAGGAGGACCAGGCCAAGCATCGCAACAGGGTGATGATGCAGATGATGACCGGAGGGAGGCGATGAGCACCACCACCACAGCCGAGCACACCGCGCCGGGAGCGGCGCCCGCCCCGGCCCCGCGCGAGATCGTCAGGGTCAGCGTTCCCAAGCGGACCCTGACCTCCGAGCTGCGCGCGATCAGGATCGTGTGGCGGCGCGAGCTGATTCGCTTCCGCGCGGACCGGATGCGGATGGTCACCACGCTGGTGCAGCCGCTGCTGTTCCTGTTCGTGCTGGGCAGCGGCCTGCAACGGCTCTCGAGCGCGGGCACCCACGGCGTCAGCCTGAAGACCTTCATCTACCCCGGGATCCTTTGCATCGCGGTGATGTTCACCGCGATGTTCTCGGCAGCCTCGATCGTGTGGGACAGGGAGTTCGGGTTCCTGCGCGAGATGATGGTGGCGCCGGTCCGCCGCAGCTCGATCGTGATCGGGAAGTGCCTCGGCGGGGCCACGGTGGCCGGCATCCAGGGCGTGATCGTGATCTGCCTGGCGGGGCTGGTGCACGTCCCCTACGACCCGGTGCTGATCCTCGGCGTGTTCGGGCTGCAGCTGCTGTTGGCGTTCGCGATTACCGCCTTCGGGGTGATGGTCGCGGTGCGCATCAAGCAGATGCAGTCGTTCATGGGCGTGATGCAGATGGTCGTGATGCCGATGTTCTTCACCTCGGGCGCGCTGTTCCCGGCCTCGGGGCTGCCCGGCTGGCTGACCGTCCTGAACCGGCTCGACCCGCTCACCTACGCGGTCGACCCGATGCGCCGGCTGGTGTTCAGCCACCTGACGATCTCGCCGGCCGCGCGCCGGGCGCTCGATCCCGGGATCACCTGGTGGGGCTGGCACGTGCCCGCGCTGCTCGAGGCGGGCGTGATCGTGGCGCTGGGGCTGGTGATGCTGGCCGTGGCGATCTGGGAGTTCAGCCGCACCGAATAGCGTGTACGGGCGGCGCATGCGCCGCCCCGCGCGGGCGCGCATGCGCGCCCGCGGCCCGCGCCGCATGCGGCGCGGGCTTCCTAGGCCGCCGCCGGAGCGGGCTCCTCCACCTTGCGCGGCAGCAGTGTCTCGCGCGCGATCACGAGCCGCTGGATCTGGGCGGTGCCCTCGTACAGCTGCAGGATCTTGGCGTCGCGCATCAGCTTCTCAACCGGATATTCCTTGATGAACCCGTAGCCGCCGTAGACCTGCACCGCGTCGGTGGTGATCTCCATCGCGGCATCGGCCGCGAAGCGCTTGGCGTGCGATGACTCGAGCGTGTTGCGCTTGCCCTGGTCGAGCAGCACGGCCGAGTTCCAGGTCGCCAGCCGGCTCAGATGAATCTTGGTGGCCATGTCGGCGATGATGAACTGGATCGCTTGGTGCATCGCGATCGGGACGCCGAACTGGACCCGCTCCTTGGAGTAGGCGACCGCGAACTCCATCGCCGCACGGGCCACGCCGACGGCCATCGCGGCGACGCCGGGGCGGGTGCGGTCGAGCGTCATCATCGCGATCTTGAAGCCCTTGTTCTCCTCGCCGACCAAGTGGTTGAGCGGGATCTCCACGTCGTTGAAGGAGATCGTCGCGGTGTTCGAGGCGCGCTGGCCCATCTTGTCCTCGTGCTTGTCGACGACCACGCCCGCGTCGCGGGGGACGATGAAGCAGGAGATTCCCCGGTGCCCGGCCTCCTT
>JAFAZB010000037.1 GCA_019240015.1 Solirubrobacterales bacterium | reverse complement strand
GCAGACGCGATCCGGGCGGCGGTGCGCGCGTGACCGGGCAGGGGTCTCGAACAGATGCCGACGACCGATTTGGTTCCCTCGAAGCTGGCGACTGCGGTGGTGGTGGCCGCGGCCGCGGTGATGCTCTGCGCGCCAGTGGCGCGGGCCGACGACAGCACCAGCTCGAACTGGGCCGGTTACGCGGTCCACCGCTCCGGGGTCAAGTTCACCAAGATAGTCGCGATGTGGCGGCAGCCGGCCGCGACCTGCTCCCCGGGGCGACAGACCTACTCGGCGGTCTGGGTCGGCCTCGGCGGCTACAGCTTGACCTCGAACGCGCTCGAGCAGATCGGGACCGAGGTCGACTGCAGCGCCTCGGGGAAAGTGCTCTCGAGCGCTTGGTACGAGCTGGTACCGCAGCTCTCGCAGACGATCGGCCTGATCGTGCACCCGCACGATCAATTGTCGGCGAGCGTCACCGTGACCGGCCACACCGTCGGGCTGATGCTGCGCGACCTCACCCGCCACCGCGGCTTCAGCAAGACCGTGCAGGCGCCGGTGGTCGACGTCTCCTCGGCGGAGTGGATCTTGGAGGCGCCGTCGGATTGCTTCAGCGACGGCAGCTGCGAGACGCTACCGCTGGCGGATTTCGGCTCGGCGACGTTCGAGCAGGCGAGCGCCCGGTCGGGCGACGGGCACACCGGACCGATCTCCGACCCCGCCTGGAACTCGACCCGGATCACGCTAGGTCCCGACGGCCGCCACTACGTGGTCTACCAGCCGCCCGGCGCGCCGGTCGGAACCGCCACCCCCTCGGCGCTGACGCCGAAGGGCAACTCGTTCAAGGTCACCTATCGCGACGTCAGCCTCCAGGTGCAGCCGACGTTCTCCAGGCAATCGCGCTCCCTGCGGGCCGGCCACCTGGTCCACCCGACGTTCTGACGCGCGCGCCCGCACGCACGCACGCGCCCGCGCGAGCACGCCGCTGCCCGCGCCGGCTAGAGCCCGGCCGGATGGCGAACGACGAAGCCCGAGTACTCGCCGCCCGATTGCGACCAGCGGGTGCCGCTCTCGGCGAGCGCGACCGTGTCGAAGCGCCAGCCTGCGACCTCCATCCACACGTGATCGGCGTTCGCGTACACGGTGATCCAGCGGCCCGGGCCGGGATCTCCCCACGACTCGAAGTCTCCCGAGACCATCGGTGAGCTGACCAGGCCGGCCGCCGCCAGCGCATAGCTGACCGAGCCCGAGCAGTCATAGCCGTCGGCGTGGAACGACGCGTGACCGCCGCCATAGATATAGGGCAGCGTGGCGATCGCGTTCCCGGCTGCGATCACCTGCGCGATCGCGGGTGGGGCGCCGGCGGGCGGCTGCACCATCCCGCCGGTGTTGACCACGATTCCGCCGACGTTGGCGTTGCCGGTGGCGGCCGCGCTGGCTGCCTGGGCGGCGGCGCGGGCTTCCAGTGACTTCAGGCGACCGTTCAGCTGCTGGAGCTGCGCGGCTTTGTCGGCGCGCGAGCGCAGCTCGGAGATCTGGCGCGCCAGCAGCGCGGAGCGCAGCGCCGCGACCTGGTTTCGCTCGGCGAGCACCTGCTCGGTGAGCTTGCGGTCGCGGACCTCGAGCGACGCGAGCGCGTTGGCCTCGCGGGCCACCGCCGCCCGGGTGGCGCGGGTGACGGTGACCACGGCGGCGTCCTGGTGCCCCACCCGCTGCAGGAAGCTGACGCGCTCGAGCAGGTCGCTGAAGCCGTGCGATTCGAGGATCACCGTGACCAGGTCGGGCTGGCTGCCTTCGTAGTTGGCGACCAGGTTGGCCGCCAGCGCGCTGGCGGCCAGGTGCAGGCGATTCTCCAGATCTACCAGGTGGTCGCGCGCGGCGAGCAACGCGGTCTGCACCCCCTTCAGCTGGCTCTCGCGGGCGTTGAGCATCGCTTGGACCGAAGCCAGCCGCCGGCGGGCGTCCTGGAGCCCGCTGCTGGTGGTCTGGATCCGACCGGTCTCGGTGGCGATCTCGGACTGCAGTGAGGCGGCGTCGGACTGCGCGCCGGAGATCTGGCTCTGGAGGTCGCCGGAGCTGGACGCCGCGAACAGACCGGCCAGCAGCACGAGCGTGGCGGCGGTCGCCGTGAGCGCGAGCAGGATCCTGGATCGACGGGGCGATGGGCGCATGCAGACGGGTGCGCCGCACGCTGTGAGACGCGCGCGCGGAACGAAGTCGAGCGGCGCCCGGAGCCGGTCGCCGCGACCGCTTCCGGACCTCCCGGAGGCGGCGCCGAGCACCCTAACACGCGACGTCTGGCCCGGGCGAGTTTGCCCTGCGTCTGCAAGAAATCCTGCAAAACACAGGTTTGTGGTCCAGCGCCCATAGGGAGAGGATGGGCCGGGGGCGCGCATGCGCGCCCCCGCCGGCGGCGCATGCGCCGCCGGGCGCGCGCCGCATGCGGCGCGCGCTACGTGCGACAAAACCCCCGCCGGCGAGCGGCAAAGCAGCCGGAGCGCTTGCAATACTCGCGGCGTGCTCCGCGGGCGCCATCTGCTGACCTGCCTCGCGCTGCTGATCTCGCTCGCGCTGATCGGGGCCCCCGCCGCGCTGGCCGCGAGCGCCGCCGGCAGCCTCTCGGGCGCCAGCCACGTCACGCTCGTCGCCGCGCACAGCACCGCGCTGGGCCCCTCGCAGACCCTTCCCCGCACCGGGCTCGACATCTGGCTGACAGGGCTGCTCGGGCTCGCGCTCGTGGCCGGCGGCGTGGGCGTGAGACAGCTCCAGGGCATCGAGCGCTAGCCCGGCCGGCGCGCGCCGGTCACATTTCGTACACAACCGGCTCTGAAGCGTCGCCCTATGATCCGGTGCATGGGCGACATACGCGATCCGCTGGAGGCGGAGCGCTTGCAGATCGACGCGCCCGAGGCCTACCACAGCCGCCGTGAGTTCCTGCAGCGCACCGCGGTGAGCGCCGGGCTGGCCGCCGGGATGGGGCTGGTGCTCGGGCCCGACACGCTCGTGGCGGAGGCGGCCCGTCGCCAGCGCGAGGTCAAGCTCCCGTCGCCGCGCAACCTTCCGATCGACACGTTCGTGGTGCTGATGATGGAGAACCGCTCGTTCGATCACTACCTGGGGTGGCTGCCGGGGGCCGACGGACGCCAGGCCGGGCTGCGGTTCACCGACAATCAGGGCCGCACCTATCCGACCCACCGCCTGCGGACCGACTTCCAGGGCTGCGCCTACCTCGACCCGGACCACTCGTGGCAGGGCGGGCGCACCGAGCTCGACGGCGGACGCATGGACGGCTTCCTGCGGGCGCAGAGCGACGTGTTCTCGATCGGCTACTACACCGAGCAGGACCTGCCCTTCACTCCGCACGTGGCGCGGGAGTTCACGGCGTTCGATCGCTTCTTCTGCTCGCTGCTGTCCTCGACGTATCCGAATCGCGAGTACATGCACGCCGCGCAGTCCTACGGCAAGATCGACAACGGGCTGCCGTCGGGCACGGGGTTTCCCGACACGACGATCTTCAACTCGCTCTCGCGCGCCGGCGTCTCCAACCGCTACTTCTACACCGACATCCCCGTGTCCGCGCTGTGGGGGCAGGCGGGGCTGCAGCGCTCGAGCCAGGTCCAGACCTACTACGAGCAGGCGGCGGCAGGGTCGCTGCCCGCGCTGTCGTTCGTGGACCCGTCGTTCAACGGCGAGGACCAAGGGACCTCGGGCGATGAGCACCCCCACGGGGACGTACGGGTCGGTCAGGCGTTCATCGCCGACGTGGTGCACGCGTTCATGGAGTCTCCCCAGTACAAGCGGGGGGCGCTGTTCATCGTCTACGACGAGTGGGGCGGCTTCTTCGACCACGTGGTGCCGCCGCGGGTGCCCGACCTGCGCGCCAGCTCGAACCTCGACGAGGACTTCGGCCAGATGGGGTTTCGGATCCCCGCCGTGGTGGTCTCGCCTTATGCCCGCCGCGGGCACGTGGACCATTCGATCTACGGCTTCGAGTCGATCTTGAAGATGATCCGCTACCGCTACGGGCTAGCGCCGCTGACCCCGCGCGACCTGTACGCCAACAACATCGCCGCGGCGTTCGACTTTCAGTCAAAGCCCCGACTGCAGCCGCCGGCGCTCCCCCATCCGGCCCATGTGCTCTCGACCGCATGCAGCGGCAGCACGCCGATCAGCTCCGGGGGCGCGGGGCTCGACGCCGGCTCGCTGGTGGGCTCCCCGCCGCCGAGCTTGGCGCTCACCCCGCAGGCCACGCGTCCCAAGCCCCACGATCTCGCGACGCTGCTCTCGAGCGGTTATCTGGAGCGGCTGGGGTTCCGGTATCGCCCGGCGAGCGCTGAGACGATGTTCCGCCACCCGTCGAAGCTCGGATTCAAGCCGTGAACCTCGCGAGCGCGGGCCGCGGCCTGCGATGGCTCGCCGCCGTGCTCGCCGTGACGATCGTGTTGCCGGCCGGGCTGGCGGGCGCCGACAGCTTCAAGCCGGTGCGGCTCGAGCTGACGGTGGCGCCCGTGGCGCGTCTGCGCGTCCCGCTCGCGACCGCGGTGGCGGTCAGCGCGGACGCCGGCGCGCTCGACGTCGCGACTGCTCCGCTGAGGATGCGGGTCAAGCTCGCACCCGAGTGTGGCGCCACGTTCGCGACCACTCCCGGCCCGGTGCTGCTCGACAAGCCGCTGGCGCCGCAGCCCGCCACCGGCAAGGCCTACGCGGCGATCGTGCGCGGTTCGGGCAGACCCACGGCCTACGGGATCCAGACCGTGTGCGCGTTTCTCGAGGAGCAGGGCGACGAGCGGATGTTCGCGAACGACACCACGAACGTGGTCGACGTTTCGGTGTCCTGTACGGTCGCCGCCGCCCGCTACGATGGCGCCCGGGCTGCGCTGAGCCGGGCTCAGCGGCAGCTGCGCCGCGCCCGCAGTCGCGGGGCGCGCGCCCGGCTCAAACGGCTGGTGGCAAGGCGCCGGCGGGCGCTGAACGGGGATCGACGCCCGGCGCTGCGCGCCTGCGGACCCGGGGTGCCCTTGTGAGCAGGGTCTGGCGGCTGGCGCTGGCGTCGCTGGTGCTGGCGCCAGTCGCGCTCTGGACGACCGGCTCCGCGCAGGCAGCGGGGCTGCCGCCGATCCGCCACGTGTTCGTGATCGTGCTCGAGAACGAGTCAGCCGCGACCACGTTCGGCGCCGGCTCACCCGCTCCGTACCTGTCGGGCACGCTGCGCGCGGAGGGCGCGTACCTGCCGCATTACTACGGGATCGGGCATCAGAGCAACGACAACTACGTCGCGATGATCAGCGGCCAGGCTCCCAACGCCCAGAACCAGGCCGACTGCCAGTTCTTCGACGAGCTGGCGCCCGGCACGGTCGGCTCCTACGGCCAGGTGCAGGGAACGGGCTGCGTCTATCCGTCGAGCACGTCGACGATCGCCGACCAGCTGGCCGCGGCCGGGCTCACCTGGCGCGACTACAACGAGAGCATGGGTGCCGACCCGGCGCGGGAGCCCGGCGAGTGCGCGCATCCCGCGATCGACGCGATGGACAACACCCAGACCGCCACCGCCGGGGACCAGTACGCGACCCGGCACAACCCGTTCGTGTACTTCCACTCGATCATCGACGACACCGCGCTGTGCGACAGCCACGTGGTCAACCTCGGGTTGCTGTCGCGCGACCTCGCGAGCGCCCAGGACACGCCCAACTACGTGTTCATCACGCCCGACCTGTGCGACGACGGTCACGACGCTCCCTGCAAGGATGGGCGACCGGGGGGCCTCGCCCAGGCGGACGGGTTCCTGCGCCAATGGGTTCCGCAGATCGTCGGCTCCCCCGCCTTCCGCCAGGAGCACGGTCTGCTGATCGTCACCTTCGACGAGGCCGCCACCAGCGACACGAGCGCGTGCTGCGGAGAGATTCCGGGGCCCGGTAGCCCCCAGCCGGGCGTCGAGGGGCCCGGCGGCGGCGACACCGGGGCGGTGCTGCTCTCGCCGTGCATCGCCCCCGGCACGGTGTCGGCCACGCCCTACAACCACTACTCGATGCTGCGCAGCGTCGAGGATCTGTTCGGCCTCGCCCACCTGGGCTACGCGGCGCTGCCCGGTGAGAGCTCGTTCGGCGCGGACGTGTTCACGCGCTCGTGCGGGCCATCGCCGCCGGTCGCACACGTCAGCGCGCCGGCGCTCGCGTCGAGCGCCGCGCCCACGCCGAGGATTCCGATCCGCTGGAGCGCTACCTCAGGCGGGGCGGCGGTGGTCGGGTTCACGGTCCAGGTGCGCACGCTGGGCGCCCACGCGGGCCGGTGGCGCACGCTGCCGGCGCAAAGCGGGCGCGATTCGCTGACCTTCGGCGGCGCGCCGGGCGCGAGTTATCAGTTCCGGGTTGAGGCGGTTGACCAGGCGGGCCGGCGGAGCGGGTGGGCCACCGCCACCTGCGTCGTCCCGACTGGCGTGCTCGTCCGCGGCGGGCGTTACCGCGGGAGCTGGCACGTGCGGCGGGTCCGCGACGCCTGGGAGGGCCACGCGATCGTGACCTCGCAGCCGGGGGCCAGCTTCAGCTTGCGATACCGCGGCGGCGCGGTATTCGTGATCGGCGACCGCTGGCCGCAGAGCGGCCGGATCGAGGTCACGCTCGACGGCCACGCGCGCGAGCTGGCGCTGCGGTCCGCTCGGCCGCGCGCGCGGGCGCTGCTCTACTCGGGGCCGGTGCGCCCGGGCGCGCACCGGCTGACGATCACCGTGCTGAGCGGCGTGGTCGCGCTGGAGGGCTTAGCGATCGCCGCCCGGAGCGGGTGAGGGCTCCGGCGTCGCCTGCGGAGTGGCGGCGCCGTCCGCCTCGTTGGCGCCGGCGCCGGCCCCGAGCTCACGGGGGACCCCGGGCTGAAGCTCGTCGCGCGCCGGCTCGCTGCTGGACTCGCCTCCGGCGCCGCGACGCGCGGCTTCGAGCACCGGCCCGACCAGGTCGATCGGCATCGGGAACACCACGGTCGAGTTCTGGGTGCCGCCGATCTCCCGCAGTGTCTGGAGATAGCGGAGCTGGAGCGTGGTGGGGTTCTTGCCGATCACGTCGGCGGCGTCGGCGAGCTTGGCGGCGGCCTGGAACTCGCCCTCGGCGTTGATGATCTTCGCGCGGCGCTCGCGCTCGGCCTCGGCTTGGCGGGCGATCGCGTGCTGCATCCGCTCGGGAATCTCCACGTCCTTGATCTCGACCATCGTCACCTTGATCCCCCACGGCTCGGTCTGCGTGTCGATCACCTGCTGAAGCGACTCGTTGAGGTGCTCGCGCTCGGACAGCAGCGTGTCGAGGTCAACCCCGCCCAGCACGGATCGGAGCGTCGTCTGCGAGATCTGGAGGGTCGCGCTGTGGAAGCTCTCCACCTCGGTCACCGCGCGGCTCGGGTCGACCACCCGGTAGTAGGCGACCGCGGTGACGCGGGCGGGGACGTTGTCGCGGGTGATGATCTCTTGCGGGGGCACCGTCAGCGTGACCGTCCGGAGGCTGATCCGCACCATCCTGTCGATCGTCGGCACCAGCACGATCAGCCCTGGGTCGCGTTGCTCCATCAGCCGCCCCAGCCTGAACACCACCCCGCGCTCGTACTCTCTGAGCACCCGCAGCGATGCGCCCACGCCGGTCAGCGCCAGGATCACCAGCACGGCGAGGATCACGCCCAGCGCGACGATCACCGCACGAGCTCCCAGTCCTCGGCTGGGCGCACGGCGAGCGTGAGGCCGCTGAGCCGCTCGACGACCACTTGGTCGCCGGCGTGCAGCTCGGGGCCGTCGTCCTCGTGGGGGGAGCGGCGGGCGCGCCACAGGGCGCCCTCCACGAGCACGTTGCCGGTCGGCTCGCTCCAGCTGCGGACCACGCCGAGTTGGCCGACGATCCCCTCCGAGCCGGTGCGGATCCGACGTCGGCGCACCGCGGCGCCCTTGCGCACCGACAGCACGACCACGCAGCTGGCGACCGTCGCCAGCACCAGCGCCGAGACGATCCCCAGGATCAGGCCGCCGCCGAGCCCGCTGACCGCGAGCACCGCGCCGGCGGCGAGCGCCAACACGCCCGGGCCACCAAGCGCGCCCAGCGAAGGCACGTGCGCCTCGGCCACGACGACGATCGCTCCGATCACCAACAGCGCCACGCCGAGCGAGGTCATGTCTAAATGCTACGCCTGTGCGAGGTGGCGCTAACCGGTTCCGGTCGCCGTCGGCGTCTAAAGTGACTCGCGGGCTCCAGAGCGATGACCGAGCGACTGTTTCCATCGCTAGCGCGCGCGGACGGCGAGCGGATCGCGATCCGCTTCCCAGACCGCTCGATCGACTACGCGACGCTCGCACGGGCCAGCGGCGAGCTGGCGGCGGGCGTGCTGAGCGACTGCGGGGCCGGGCGGGTCGCCGTCTGGGCGCAGCCGCGACTGGAAACCTGCGTGGCCGTGGTCGGAGCACTCGTGGCCGGGGTGGCGATCGTGCCGATCAATCCGAAGTCGGGAGCGCGCGAGCTCGAGCACGTGCTCGAGGACAGCCGTCCCGAGCTGCTGCTGACCGGGCCGGGGGCCAAGCTCCCCGCCGGGCTCGACGGTCCGCGGCGGGTGACCATCGATCTCGACCTCGTCGGCGACGCGGGCCTCTCCGCCGCGCCCGAGCCCGGAGGCGAGGCCCCGGCGCTGGTCGTCTATACGTCGGGGACCACCGGCGCGCCGAAGGGGGTCGTGCTGCCCCGCCGCGCGATCGCATCGAACCTCGATGCCCTCTATGACGCCTGGGATTGGACCGAGGCGGACGTCGTCGCGCACGCGCTGCCGCTGTTCCACGTGCACGGCCTGGTGCTCGGGATCCTCGGACCGCTGCGGCGTGGCGGCACGGCGCGCCACCTGGGCGGTTTCTCGCCCCAGGCGGTCGCCGACGCGTTGGCTGAGGACGCGACGGTCCTGTTCGGCGTGCCGACCATGTACCGCCGGCTCGCCGACGCCGCGGAGCAGGATCCGGCGATCGGCCGCGCGCTGAGCCGCGCGCGCTTGCTGGTGTCCGGCTCGGCCCCATTGCCCGCGGCCGAGCACGAGCGGATCGAGCGCGTGTGCGGGAGCCGCGTGCTGGAGCGCTATGGAATGACCGAGACGCTGATGAACGCCGCGGTGCGGGCCGATGGCGAGCGACGCCCGGGCTACGTCGGGCCGCCGCTACCGGGGGTGCAGCTGCGGCTCGTCGATGACGCCGGGGACCCGATCGAGGTCTCGGACGACCGCACGATCGGCGAGATCGAGGTCCGCGGCCCCAATCTGTTTGCGGAATACCTCAACCGCCCCGACGCCACGGCCGCCGCGTCGCGCGATCGCTGGTTTCAGACCGGAGACCTCGCCACGCGCAGCGCCGACGGGTACATCCGGATCGTGGGGCGCCGGGCCACGGACCTGATCAAGAGCGGCGGTTACAAGCTCGGCGCGGGAGAGATCGAGGGCGCGCTGCGCGAGCATCCGGGCGTCGAGGATGCCGCGGTCACGGGCGAGCAGGACCCGGACCTCGGGGAGCGCGTCGTGGCGTGGGTGGTGCTCCGCAGCGGAGCGACGGTGCAGGAGGGCGAGCTCGCAGACCATGTCGCCTCGCTGCTCGCCCCGCACAAGCGCCCCCGCGTCGTACACCTGATCGATGAGCTACCCCGCAACGAGCTCGGCAAGGTCCAGAAGCAGCGCCTGTCCGCCGAGCAACTCGCGGACGCGGCCCGGCGGTGACGCCCAACCGGTCAACCGGCGCTCTTGCGGCAGTTCTCCGACCCGCACCTCGCAGCTTTGGGCGTCCTGGCCGTCGCGAGCGGCGCGTCGGTATGGGCGGCGCGCCGGCGTCGGGGCCCCTGGGTCCTTATATACACGCGCGCGCTAGCCCTGGTCGTCCTGGGCGGCTGGGTCGGCGAGTACCTGGCGGAGATCCTGCTCGGCACCTGGGCGGTCAAGTACAACCTGCCGTTGCAGCTCACCGACGCGGTCTCGGCGGTGACCGTGCTCGCGCTGTGGAGCAGGCGCCAGCTGCTGGTCGAGCTCGTCTACTTCTGGTCGCTGACCGCATCGCTACAGGCGGTGCTGACCCCAGACCTGGGCCACGACTTTCCGAGCGTCTTCTACTTCACCTACTTC
>JAFAZB010000328.1 GCA_019240015.1 Solirubrobacterales bacterium | reverse complement strand
CGAGCACGCCGCCCTCGACCGCGATCACGGCCGCGGCGATCTGCCCGAGCAGCTTCAGAAGCGGCGGTAGATCGCGCGCGTCGTCGATCGCTCCGACCAGCGCGATCAGCGCCGCTCCCACCAGGATCGCCCACACATGGACGGTGCCGCCGCTGCCGGGGAGCGTGCCGACCGAGCGGCTCAGCCGGATCGTGCCGGGCATCCACAGCGCGGCGGCGATCAGCACGCCGGCCAGGATCGCCAGCCCGCCGAGCGTGGGCGTCGCCTCTCGGGCGAGCCCCCGGTCGCTAGGCATCGAGACCGCGCCGATCCGTCGCGCCAAGCGCGCCGCGAGCGGCGTCAGCACGGCGGCCAGGACCATCGCCACGACAAATGCGAACACTGCGTCCCAGTAGCGCATGGCGTGGGCCGTAGCATGGCAGCACTGGAGGCTGATCAGGCGTGCAGGGCGGCAGCGACCCTGACGACGACGGCGAATGGCTCTCTCGTCAGCTGGCGCCAGGTGATGCGGATCACCCGGTAGCCGTGTGCCGTGAGGATCTGATCACGCCGTCGGTCGCGCTCGAACGCGGCACGGTTGCCGCTCCATGGCAGCGTCGGGCCGGAAACCCGCCTCCGAGCGGGAACGGTTTCCGTGTTGGCGAGGTCGAGCGGATCGTGGCACTCGCCCAGCATGCACCGCCGCGCCGCCCCCGTCCCGCCGCGTCGCACAAACGTTGCAGTCGGCTCAGACGGCGGTCGCTGCCGCGTCGCGCAGCCCCGCGTACAGCGGATGGCGCTCGGCGAGCGCGGCGGCGCGCTCAGCCAGCTCGGGCCGGCGCTCGTCGAACGCGTGCGGATCGAGAGCGGCGGCGATGATCCGGCCGACCTCGACGAAGTCCTCGACGCCAAACCCGCGCGTGGCCAGCGCCGGGGTGCCGATCCGCAGCCCGCTCGAGACGGCGGGCGGCCGCGGGTCGAACGGCACCGCGTTGCGGTTGACCGTGATCCCAACCTCGGCGAGGCGATCCTCGGCCTGCTGGCCGTCGAGCGAAGACTCGCGGAGGTCGCACAGCACGAGGTGGACGTCGGTGCCGCCGGTGAGCACGCTCACGCCGTGGCCCGCGCCGAGCAGCTCTGAAGCCACCGCTTTCGCGCCCTCCACCGTCCTCTGCTGCCGCTCGCGGAACGCCTCCGATGCCGCGATCCTCAGCGCGACCGCCTTGCCCGCGATCACGTGCTCGAGCGGGCCGCCCTGCTCGCCGGGGAACACGGCCGAGTTGATCTTCCTCGCCAGCTCCTCGCGCGACAGGATCAGGCCGCCCCGCGCGCCGCCGAGCGTCTTGTGGACGGTGCTCGTGACGACGTCGGCGTAGGGCACCGGGTTGGGGTGAAGCCCCGCCGCCACCAGCCCCGCGAAGTGCGCCATGTCGACGACCAGGTAGGCGCCAACCGCATCGGCGATCGCCCGGAAGCGCTCGAAATCGAGCACCCGCGGATACGCCGACCACCCCGCGAGCAGCACCTTCGGCCGCCGCTCGTGCGCCAAACGCTCGACCTCGTCCATGTCGACCAGGCTCGTCTCCGGGTCGACGTGATAGGCGGCGATCTCGTAGAGGCGCCCCGAGACGTTGATCTTCATCCCGTGCGTCAGATGGCCGCCGTGCGCAAGCTCGAGCCCCATCAGCGTGTCGCCCGGCTCCATCAGCGCGTGGTAGACGGCCGCGTTCGCCTGCGCGCCCGAGTGGGGCTGCACGTTCGCGTGCTCGGCGCCGAACAGCTCGCGCGCCCGGTCGATCGCCAGCTGCTCGGCGATGTCGACGTACTCGCAGCCGCCGTAGTAGCGCTTGCCCGGGTAGCCCTCGGCGTACTTGTTGGTCAGCACCGAGCCCTGGCACTCGAGCACCGAGACCGGCGCGAAGTTCTCCGAGGCGATCATCTCGAGCGTGCGCTGCTGGCGCTCGAGCTCCGAGCTCACGACGTCGGCGATCTCCGGATCAACCTCGGCCAGCGGGCGGTTGAAGAAGTCCGATGGAAGGTCGGTCATAGGCTTTGAGCGAGCGTATCAGCGCCGACGGCCCCCGCTCGGACAAGCGACCAGGCGCCCTCGCGCTCGTACTGGCGCAGGTCGACGACGGCCGACGGCGTTCCCGGAAGCTCGCCACCATCGAGCACCAGGTCGGCGCCCTCGCGGATCTCCTCCGGGACCTCGAGCAGACGGCTCGCGTCGGGCCCGCCGGAGCGGTTCGCGCTCGACTGCAGGACAGCGAGGCCGACGTGCTCGAGCTCGGGGACCGCGGCCACGCGTAGCCCGACGGTCGCCGGATCCTCGCCGCACGCCAGTGGCCAGCGCCCAGCCGCGTTCTCGAGCAACACCGTGACCGGCCCCGGCAAGAGCCGCTCGAGCGCTTCGCGCGTGCGGGGACCGAGGTCCGCGAGCGCGTCCAGCGCCGGCTGTAGGTCGAAGAACATGACCGCCGAGGGCTTGCTCGGCGAACGCCCCTTCAGCTCGTAGAGGCGCTTGACCGCCGACCCGTCGTCGGGATCGCACGCAAGCCCGTAGACGGTGTCGGACGGGAACACCGCGACCCCGCCCGAGGCGATGCAGCGCTCGAACTCACCGGAGCTCGTCACCGGCGAGCGACCATGACGCGCTCGTGGCCGGCCAGGTCCCGCAGCACCTGAAGCCGTGTGTATCTGTCGCCGAGAAGCGCCGCGACGGCTGGCGCTTGGCCCGCCCCCACCTCGAGTGCCACCACGCGGACGCCGTCGAGCCTCCCCACCAGCCGGCGAATCACATCCAACCCCTCCGGTCCGGCGAACAGTGCCTCGCGCGGCTCGTACAGCGACACCTCGGGTGGCAGCGGATCGCCCTGCGCCACGTACGGCAGGTTGGCCAGCACCGCGTCGTAGGGCCCGCCGACGAGCAGATCGCCGCACAGGAAGCGGGCCTCCAACCCCAGCCGCTCGGCATTGGCGCGCGCCACGGTCAGCGCGTCGGCGCTCACGTCGATCCCCGTCAACTCGAGATCGGGGCGCTCGTCCTTGAGCGCCAGCGCCACCGCGCCGCTGCCGGTTCCGAGATCGGCAACTCGCGCCGCTCGATCGAGCCCCAGCCCGACCTCGACCAGCAACTCGGTCTCGGGCCGGGGGATCAACACCCGCGGATCGACCGCCAGCGAGAGCCGCCGGAACGCCCTACGCCCGAGGATGTAGGCGACCGGCTCGCGCGCGGCGCGGCGAGCGAGCAGCTCCTCGAACGCCCCGCCCGAGACTGGACCGGAGCGCGTGAACAGCTCCGCACGGGTCACGCGC
>JAFAZB010000244.1 GCA_019240015.1 Solirubrobacterales bacterium | reverse complement strand
TCCGCGCATCGGGGCATCTTGCCAGTTGCTCGCAGAACCCCCGCGAAGCCGAGGTCCCCGGCTGCTCGCACCGCGAAGCTGCGAGCCAGGGGGCACACTTGCTCGGAATGGGTCAAGCCGAGCTTCTGATCGCGGGGCTGCTGGTGGCGGTGGCTGGACTCAGCGCGCTCGCCCGCCGGATGTCGGTTCCATACCCGATCGTGCTGGTGGTGGGCGGCGCCCTGTTCGGGTTCGTCCCCGGAATCCACGCGATCAAGCTCAACCCGAGCGTGGTGCTCGTCGTGTTCCTCCCGCCGCTCGTGTACTCGGCCGCCTTCTTCGCAAACCTCGGCGACATCCGCGCGAACATGCGCGGGATCACGCTCAGCTCGGTCGGGCTGGTGCTGGCGACGATGGTCGCGGTTGCCGTCACGGCCCATGCGCTGATCGGCGGGATGTCGTGGCCGGCGGCGTTCGCGCTGGGGGCGGTGGTGTCGCCGACCGATCCACTGGCCGGCGCGAGCATCATGCGACGGCTGGAGTTCCCGCGCCGGATGGTCAGCTCGATCGAGGCCGAAGGGCTGTTCAACGACGCGACCGCGCTGGTCGCTTACAAAGTGGCCGTCGCCGCGGTCCTGAGCGGCAGCTTCTCGCTGCTGAACGCGGGGTGGCGGTTCCTGGCGGGAGCCGCGGGCGGAGTGGCGATCGGGCTCGTGGTCGGCTGGGTGGTCGCCGAGGTTCGCAAGCGCACCGAGGACGCGCAGACGAGCATCACGATCTCCCTGTTCAGCGGCTACGCCGCGTTCGTTCCCGCTGACAGGCTGGGTGCTTCCGGCGTGCTGGCGGCGGTCACGACGGGGATCTACATGGGCGTCCGGGGACCCAGCATCATCCCGGCCCGCATCCGGCTACAGGGCTTCTTCGTTTGGGAGATGCTCAACTTCATCCTGAACGCGAGCCTGTTCGTGCTCGTGGGGCTCCAGTTGCGGACGGTCGTCCAAGCCCTGTCGGGCGTTCCCGCCGCCTCGCTGCTGCGCTATGCCGTCGCGATCAGCGCGGTGGTGATCGTCGCCCGACTGGTGTGGTTCTTCACCGTCCCGTACCTGATCCGGGCGATGGACCGCCGTCCCAGTCAGCGCGCGCGCCGGGTTGGCGCCGGGCCCAGGCTGGTGATCGCCTGGGCGGGGATGCGGGGCTCGGTCTCGCTCGCCGCGGCACTCGCGCTCCCCCTGCGCACGAACGCCGGCGCGCGATTCCCCGAGCGCGATCTGATCATCTTCCTGACCTTCTCGGTGATCTTCGCCACGCTGGTCCTGCAGGGGCTGTCGCTGCCCAAGCTGATCCGGCGCCTGGGCATCGCCCGGGACGGCAGCGAGGATCGAGAGGAGCTGCGCGCGCGGCTCGTGGCGATCAAGGCGGCGCTCGCCCAGCTCGACGTGCTGGAGCGCGAGGAGTGGACGCGCGAGGACACGATCGAGCGGATGCGCCGGCTCTACGACTACCGCAAGCGGCGGTTTGCAGCACGTGCCGGCAAGATCGAGGACGACGGATACGAAGACAGATCGCTCGCCTATCAACAGCTGTTGCAGCTCGTGCTCGGCGCCCAGCGCGACGCGCTCGTGCGGATGCGCGACAGCGGGGAGCTGTCAAACGAGGCCATGAACCAGGTGATTCGCGAGCTCGATCTGGAGGAATCGCGGCTCGAGATCTAGGTCTAGCGGTTGCTCTCGTACTGGAGCTGGCTGACCGAGAACACGGCTCCCTGGGGGTCGGCCAACACGGCGCTTCTGAAGCCGGGGCGGTCATGCGGTGCGAGCACCACCTGTCCGCCGAGCCTGGCCGCGGTGGCCGCCGCCGCATCGGCGTCGGCGATCCAGAAGTCGATGCTCCAGCCGGGCTCGCCGGCGGGGTTTGCGACCATCGCCGCGACCACGTCGCGGGGCACTGGCTGCTCGGGCTCGCCCCCCACATACCCCGTCAGGCGCATCAGCGTGAGCTCCGCGCCGGCCATCTCGACCGGCTCGTCGCTCCAGCCGAACAGCTGCCCATAGAACTCCTTGGCCGCCCGCGGATCCGGCGTCTGCAGGACGCTCATCGCCCACGCGCTCGGGTGGTTGACCAGCTGTGCGCCTTGGCGCTGCTTCGGCTCCCAGAGGCACAAGGTCGCGCCCGTGGGGTCGGCGAGCACGGCCAGGCGGCCCGCCGGCGCGACGTCGAAGGGCCCGGCGAGGACCGTGCCACCCAGCGCGCCGGCTCGCCGCGCGGTCTCGTCCGCGCTCGCCACCGAGACGTAGGTGCTCCACGTCGCCGGCTGCCCCCCGACGGCGCCGGGCTGCGTGCCGATCCCCGCCACGTCGCGACCCGAGACCTGGGCGACGAAGTAGCGGCCGTCCTGCTCCTGCATCGCTCCTGGTCCCGTGAAATCCCATCCCATCAGCTCCTCGTAGAAGCGCATCGCCGCCTCGGGATCCGGTTGCAGGGTGTCCACCCAGCAGGGAACCCCGGGCTGGTAGCGGTCACGCTCGCTCATCGGCGTCGTTCTCCTCTCGTAGGCGAGTGCACGTGCTGGAAGGACCGGCCGGGGCGGGCAAACTCATCGCCGGCTGACTCGCACTCAGTCTGGCGGGTGTTCGCCGGGGCGCCCGGTCCTGCCATCGCCCCGGCCAGCGAGCGCGGTCGGTGGCCGCGCCCGCCAGCGCCCCGCTCGCCGCGCCTGATCGGCCAGCAGGTATTCGATCTGCGCGTTGATGCTCCGCAGATCGTCGGCGGCCCAGCGGCGCAGTACCTCGAACAGGTTCGGGTCAAGTCGGAGCAGGAAGCGCTTGCTCTCGGGCACGGCGCCGGCGGGAGCCACTACGTGTAGAGCGAGCCGGTGTTGATCACCGGAGTGGGCGCGTGATCGCCGCTCAGCACGACCATCAAGTTGGAGACCATCGCCGCCTTGCGCTCGGGGTCGAGCTCCACCAGGTCGATCTCGTTCAGCTGCAAGAGCGCCATCTCCACCAGCCCCACCGCGCCGGCGACCATCGTCCTGCGGGCGGCCAGGATCGCCTCGGCCTGCTGGCGGCGAAGCATCGTCTCTGCGATCTCGGGGGCGTAGGCCAGATGGGTCAGGCGCGTCTCGAGTACCTCGATTCCGGCCGTCCTGAGGCGCTCGCCGAGCTCGACGTGCAGCGTCTGCAGCACTTCGTCGGCGTTACGCCGCAGCGAGACCGCGTTCTCGGCGTAGTCGTCGTACGGAAATTGGTTGGCGAGGTGCCGTACGGCCGTCTCGCTCTGGACGACCACAAAGCGCTGAAAGTCCTCGACGTCGAACACGGCCTTGGCTGTATCGACGACCCGCCACACGACCACGGCCGCGATTTCGATCGGGTTGCCGCTGGCGTCGTTGACCTTGATCCGGTCCCCTTGAAAGTTGCGGACACGCAGCGAGATCGTCTGTCGCCACAGGACCGTGAACGGGTTGACCCACCACAGTCCGGGGCTGAGGACCGTGCCGACGTAGCGGCCGAACAGGATCAGTACGCGTGACTCGTTCGGCTGGACGACCACGAAGCCAAGCCAGGCAAGCACGGTGAGCGCCGCGGCGAGCACCCCCACGTCGGTCACGACCGAGGCGTGGTCGGACGTACCGAGGACGATCAGCAGCGCGGCGACGATCAGCGCCGCCGAGGCGAGCGCGGCGGCCTGCGCGCCGGCGAGCGCCGCCGCGCTGCGCTGCTGATGAGCGCTCCGCGGTACGAACCGGTCGGGTTCCGGGACGGCCCCCATCACACGATGATATCACTACGATATTACGGGGGCAGGCGCTCGGGACTCCGACTCCAGCGGGCCACGGGTAATCCAGGTCCTCAGCTGGTCGTATACCGCGGGGTGGTTGAGCAGGTCGAAGTGGGTGATCCCGCTTAGCTCGAGCCCGTTGTCGACCTCGAACGGGATCCGTCGCCCCTGTCCGTTCCCGCGTCCGGACGCGCTCGGGATCCTCACCAGCAGGTCGCCAAGCAGCGAGCCGAGGGGCCCCTGGCGCAGGCTCGCCGCGATGAAGTAGTAGTTGGCCTTTGGCAGGAAGGGCACTTCCTGACAGCGGTCGCGCAGGAACTCGTCC
>JAFAZB010000129.1 GCA_019240015.1 Solirubrobacterales bacterium | reverse complement strand
AGGCCGCGCTTATACACGTGCCACGCGCGGTTGCCGGGCATCGCCCCCATCCCGGTGCGCATCACCTCGCCGCTGGCCAGCACCACCTCCATCCCGCACTGCATCCCCATATCGACGCCGTAGGGCATGTAGGTGATGCCGTGGTCGAGCGTGTTGCCGATCACGCTTCCCCAGCCGACGTCCGCGATCGACAGCATCAGGCGGTGACCGCCGGCCTTGATCGCCTCGTACAGGTCGAACCAGCGCACCCCCGGCTCGACCACCGCGTAGCCGAGCTCCTCGTTTAGCTCAAGCACGCGGTTCATGTTGCGCAGCGACACGATTACCGAGCCCTTGACCCGGGGCGCCGGACCACCGTAGCCGTTGTTGCGCCCTTGCCCGAGAGTCCACAGCGGCACCCCGTGACGGCTCGCGATCCGGACGATCTCCTGGATCTCCTCGACCGTCTCAGGCATCACCACCGCCGAGGCGGTGTACTCGTCCCAGTTCGAGTGCTGGAAGGGGTCGCGCCACTCGACAAGACCCTCCTCGGAGCTGATCACCTTCTCTGAGCCAAGCAGCGACTCGAACTCGCGCAGCGCGTCAGCAGCGACGCTGGTGGACACCGAAACGGCCATCTGACGACCTCCTGACGGAGCGGTACCTGCTTGCGTTGCGAATCTAGCGCCGCCCCGGCAGTCGAGCCAGCCACTGCGCGCAGGGCTGCATGTCCGGGGGTGCAGGCGACGTGTGGTCGCGACCATGATCGGGCCGACGCGCTCGATGCGGTCTTTCGCCCCAACCCCGTACGTCCCCTCAAGCGCGAGGTGTAGTCGCGGATCCGGGACAACTCCGCCTCGACGTCGGCAATGCCCTCGGGGTGCTCCTCGATGCCGTAGTGGTCAAGAAACCGCTGGAAATGGTCGAACTTGCCGAAGAAAGTGTCCGGATCAGTCCCGGTCGTCCGTGCCTCGCTCCAATAGGCCGACTCGAATCCTTTCTCAGCGGACACTTGAGCCATAACCGCTGCCGTCTTCTTTGATCTCGTGAACTTCTCAACGTCCTGGCGGCTGCTTGCGATGCTGGTGCGTAGCTCGTTGGCGGTCCACGGCGAGATTCGCAGCGACACGCCCAGCTGCTGGCAGAGCTCGAGCATACGGTTCGCGCCGAACGCCTCGGTGGGCCCGCCGACCCCCAGCACTGCGTACAGGAAGTTTGTGTCCAGGTAGAGGGTCACCTTGCGGAACTCAGCCTGGGCAAGCTCCTGCGCGCGCGGGTCCAGCGTCATCACGGTCAGGTAGAAGCCGGTGTTGAGCAGCCGCCCGAGGAACTCCCGCTGGCGAGTATCTGGAACCGGTGTCCGCTGACAGCTCGCCGACGTGGGCCGGCGTGGCGAGTCTCTGGACGATCGCATTCCGGGTCGGACGGAGCCGTCTCACAATCGGATTGGCGACGAGGGGATGACGCGGGTCGGCGTCCCCGGGCGAGTGCCTTGCCACTCCGTCGCCGACGCGGCACTCGCGGCGAAGCAGAAAGGAGCTGTCACCCGACAGCGCTGGTTCTCGTCCGTTCCGCTAGAGATTCTCGTCGGAGCGCCGAGACTCGTGCTTCCTTGGCCACGGGTGCGTCCGTCCGGTCTGGAATGCTGCTCTCGCGGTGACGTGAAATAGCCGTCCTCGGCGAGACGGCTTTGTGCTCGGTGCTCGTCCACTGGTGGAGAGATTTCGAGCGAATCGAAGTTGACGTCGGCTTTCGGTTTCGCCAACCGCGTTTAGCGGGGTGAGCACTCAACCCGTGGCGTGGTGGTCATAGGGGTGGAGGAGCGGCGGGGTTTAAACGGTCGCAAGGCGCGAGACGATTGGTCCGAGATTGTTCGAACGCGCGCCCTGACCTGTCGGTCGCTGCCGGCTCAGTCGATCAGCGCTTCGACCACGTCGATCAGCTGCTGCATCCGCTGTTCGAAGCCGCGTCTGGCGCGGGCCGCGGAGTCGAGGATGTCCGAGAGGTCTTTGAGCCCGTCGGTGGCGGCGACGAGGATCACCGCGAGGGCGTCGGGGTCGAGCGTATCTGGCAGGTTGGATTCGTCTTGGGCTCGTCGGATGATGCCGGCGATCAACGCGATCCACGCGTTCATCTGGGCTCTGACCGTGTGGGCGAGCTCGGGTATGCGGCCGAGATCTCGGGATAGCCGCGCTGCGCTGTATGCGCTGGGGTCTTGGCGGTGCAGTTGGATTAGGGCGGGACCAAGTGCGCGCAATTGCTCCCGGCCGGTGGCTTTGTCGAGTGCCTCCTGGCTGACAAGTTCGAGCCACTGGCGCTGCTTTTCCTGGAGCACGGCTAGCGCTAGTTGCTCTTTGGAGGCGAAGTGGAAGTAGAAGGCCCCTCTGGCCATGCCGCTACGGCCGATCAGCTCGGCCATCGTGGTGTCGCCGTAGCCGCGCTCAGCGAACACCTCTGCGGCGGTCTGAAGAATGAGGGCTCGTGTGGCCTGGCCCTTGGGTGTGACCGCGATCGCAGCCTGGCTGGCGTTTGTGCCGGTGTTGGGCAGTGCGTGCGCCATCACCGCAGCCTATCAAACTAAACCGTACGGTCGGCTTGACAAAACCGACCGTGCGGTTTAGTTTCACCACTAAGCTAGCTAGCGAAAGGTGGAAGTGATGGATTTCAAGAGAACTCGGGCGTTGGTGACCGGTGCTTCATCGGGAATAGGAGAGGCGTTCGCGCGTGAGCTGGCCGGACGGGGTGCCGACCTGGTCCTGGCGGCCCGTTCGGCGGACAAGCTCCAAGCTCTGGCCAAGGAGCTGGGCGGGCGCTGCGGCGTGTCGGTCGAGGTGGTGGTGGTCGATCTGTCAGAGCCGAGGGCCGGCACTGGACTGGCCGCGGAGCTGAGCAGTCGGGGATTGGAGATCGACGTGTTGATCAACAACGCGGGGTTCGGTCTGTTTGGGCCGTTGCATGAGACCGAGCCTGAACGGATCGCCGAGGAGGTCCAGCTCAACGTGGCGGCGCTGACCGAGTTGACGTGCGCGCTGCTGCCTGGCATGCGCGCGCGTGATCGGGGTGCGATCGTCAACGTCGCCTCCACCGCTGCGTTCCAGCCGGTGCCCTACATGTCGGTGTACGGGGCTACCAAGGCCTATGTGCTGTCCTTCACCGAGGCGCTGTGGGCTGAAACCCGAGGCACTGGCGTGCGGGTGACCGCTCTGTGCCCGGGCGCGACCGAGACAGCATTCTTCGAGGTCGCCTCAGAGCACGCCTCGATCGGGCGGCGGATGCCGGCCGACAGGGTGGTGAAGGCTGCCTTCCGGGCACTGGAGCGGGGGCGTAGCACGGTTATCCCGGGCCTGGGAAACCGGATGCTGGCAAGCACACCACGAGTGGCGACCCGACAGACGGTAGCCCGGCTGGCGGAGCGCACGATGCGCCCCAAGAGTCGGAGCGCCGGATCGCCCAGACCACAACGGGCCTGACCCGCTAGCACGAAGGAGCGATGACGATGAAGAGCGTTCCTGCGTTCCCGCCTGCCGACCGGCTGCACGCGGCTCTGGCCGAGCGAGACATCGAGCAGCTGATCGAGTGCTGGCACGAGCAGATCAGCTACCGAGCTCCCGGCGCGCGTGAGCGTGGGCGCAGCCCCGCGACGTCCCGACGTGCCCGCCGCCGGCGCGAAGCAGGGCAAAGTCCGCCTGGCGGAACTGGTCTCGCATCTCGCCAGATGCGCGTCTGTCGCGATTTCTAGATCGAGGCCCCTAAGTCGGAATCAGGGGACCGTCATCGGGCGACCGCTTGGCGCGCGCAGACGCTCTAGCGTCACTTCCGCTTGGCCGCCATCACGATCGCGCGCCAGCTCGGTGGCGTCGCCGGTCGCGGCTCGATGCGGTCGCGGCGTGCTGAACCCCGCCGGGGTGAAGCGTGTTTCTATCGCGCGGAGACGAGAACCTCGGCTTCGCTGGTGCGAACTGAGCCGACGAGGTGGTTGGCGTGCGCCCGCTTCGTGATGTTGCGGACCGTGGTCCCGGCCGGGCGGACGTCGATCGTGAACTCGATTCCCAACTGAGCCGAGACGCGCATCAGCGTCTCCATGCTCGGATTGACCTCGCCGAGCTCCAGGCGAGCCACCTGGGGCTGCTTCATGCCGAGGCACTCGGCAAGCTCACGCTGCGAGAGGTCGTGGTCGGCGCGGTATCGGACGATGGCGACCGCCACCGCACGTGCAAGCGCCGTCCGCTCCCACTCAGCGCGGAACTCCGGGTCGGTGCGGAGCTGCTCGGTGATCAGCTCGTCGTTCGTCTTCATCTCGCTCAGCTTCATAGATGCTGATCGCCGGCGCCCATGACGGGTCCATCCTCGACCGCGGCGGCAAGCCCTACAAGCCGTCGACTGCTCGCGGCTACGAGCAGATCCTCGAGACGTACATCGTGCCGGTACTCGGAAGCGCAAAGCTGTCCGCCCTGCATCGCCGCGACGTACAGGACTTCGTCGACGACCTCCGCAAGCAGGGCCTCTCCCCCTCGACGATCAACAACATCCTTGACCCGCTCCGGGTGATCTACCGCCGGGCGATCCGGCGTGACGAGGTTGCCGTCGACCCGACCGACAACCTCGACCTCCCGGCGATCCGCGGGAAGCGCGACCGGATCGAGCCGCCCGAGGTCGCGCACGAGCTCCTCGCCGCCCCCCCGGTACCGAGAAGGCGTTCTGGGCGGTGGCCCTGTTCTGTGGGCTCAGACGCGGCGAGCTGCGCGGTCTTCAGTGGAGCAACGTCGACTTCGACAACGGCGTGATCCGGGTCGAGCGCTCGTGGGATCCCGTCAAGGGCCCGGTCGACGTCAAGACGGGCGCCGGCCGGCGCGCCGTGCCGATGGCTTTCGTCGTCCGCCGCGAGCTCATGGCCCACAAGCAGCGCACCCAACGAGACGGCGCGGATCTTGTCGTCGGCCGCACCAAGGCCGAGGCGTCGTCGCGTCCACGATCCGAGCCCGCGCCAACAAGGCATGGAAGGAAGCCGGGATCGAGCCGATCACACCGCACGAGGCGCGCCACTGCGCGATCTCCTGCTTCATCGCCGCCGGCCTCGACTGGAAGCAGATCTCGACCTGGGCCGGACACGGCGACGTGCGCCAGACCTGGAACCGCTACGGGCACCTGGTCCCGGGCGGCGAGGAGCAAGCCCGCGAGCGCCTCGACGCCTACCTGAACGCCCCCACACTCACCCCGACTGTGGCGCACGATTCCCCAGAACGACGAAACCCCCGTCAACACGGGGGTTCTGAAGTACCGCTACCGGGATTCGAACCCGGGTTTCCGCCGTGAGAGGGCGGCGTCCTAGTCCCCTAGACGATAGCGGCGCGGGGCTCGCCCGAGCTTAGCGTGCGGGCTCCGAGGTCCGGCTCGACGGGGGCGACGAGACGGTCGCCGCAGGTAGCGGCAGCGTGCAAGAAATCATGCGCAAAACCTGCGCAAAACGCATCATCGCAGCGTTATGCTCCCGGGCTCCATGCGGTCCGCTCGAAACCTGGCCGTGCCCCGCCGGCGGCGGCGCGTTCCCGGGGTCGTACTGTTCTCGCTCCGGCCGCTATTCCGCTACAGCTACCACCGCGACGCGTGGATCTTGCGCGGGGTGGGCGAGCGATACGGACCGGTGCTGCGACCCCGGATCGGCCACGCCGCAACCAACGGCACACAGCAGCACGCGGCCGAGCGGGTCAGCCGGGTCAGGTCCGCGTTCAAGGCGGTTCGCGTGCGCTCGGCGTCCAAGCCTGCCCGGCCGCGTTCTGACGTCAAAGCGCTACAGATGCCCTCGCCGAGCAAGACCGTCCCGGCCACCCCCGGGCCGAAGTCCGGCGGGTCGCGGACTCGGTCACGGTCGCGATCGAGGTCGCGCCGCAACCAGCCGACGGCCCAGCCAAAGCCGCAGACGGACCAGCCCAAGCCGTCGAAGGTCACCGCCAAGCCCGGCCGGACGCGCGCCGCCCGCGGGGGCACTCGTCCCCCGGCGCGGCGGCCGGCCCCGCGGCGCTCCATAATCGGCCGTCTGCGGAGCGGTTGGCGCGCGCACGTCCGGCTGCCGCGGCCGCGGCTCCCCCACCGCCCGCGGGTCCGGCTGCCGCCTCCCCCCCGGCTACGGCGCGAGCGGGCGGCACGCAGGGCCGGGGCGAGCGACGCAGCGGCGCACGGGGCCGTCGCGCGGTCAGGGTCGGACCGGCGTGCGCGCGGGCGCGCGACGGCCAGGTCGCGTCGGGCGCGCCGCCGCCGGGCTGGGTTCTCGATCCGGCCGGGATCGCGCGGCTTCGTGCTGAGCGGCATGTTCGTGGCGGCGCTGCTCGGGGTGATCGTCGCGCGGCTGACGATCGACAGCGGATCCTCGGCGGCCTTGAGCAGGCACGCGAGCGCAGGCGCGCTCGAAGTTTCGTTTCCGTCCGACTGGGCCCAGCAAGCCCCTGCGACCGTGACGGCGTTGACGCTGAACGATGAGCTGACGCTGGCCCCCACCGCTCCCCGCGGCGCGAAGCTGATCGTCGGCCGCGCCGCCACCGATGGCTCCAGCCTGCTTCCGTCCAGCCTCGTCGCTTCGGTGGCGGTGCCTGCCCGGGCTCAACTCGTGACGCTGGGCGGCAAGAAGTTCTACCGCTACGTCAACCTGGCCCCGCTTCCGGGCGCGGGCTCGGAGGCGGTGTACGCGCTCCCGACCACGGTCGGAACGATCGTCGGGGTATGCGCAGCACCAGCCGGCTCGGGCTTCAGGAGCGCCTGTGAGCGAGTGCTTGGGACTGTCAAGCTCGCGGCCGGGAGCGGCACGCTCGGTCTCAGCCCGAGCTACGCGTCGGCACTCGATCTGGTCATCGGCACGCTGAACGCGGCCAGGTCGCGCGCCGGGTCGCAGCTGAGCCATGCGCGCAGCGTCTCGGGCCAGGAGCGGGCGGCGGCGGCGCTGGCGCGCGCGCACACGCAGGCAGCGGCCGCGGTGCAGCGCCTCGACGCCGGCTCGGCCAGCGCGGCGAACTCGGCGGTCGCGAGCGCGCTAGCTACGATCGGCCGCAGCTACCGCGCGCTCGCTCGAGCCCTCGCGAACAACGACAGCGGGGCCTATAACCGTGCCCGCGCGGCGCTCAGCCGAGACGCCACTGAGCTGAGCTCGGCGTTCACGCAACTCGGGCGCTTCGGCTACAGCATCGGCTGAGCCAATCGCCCCGGGTGGGGCCGCACGCTCCCGGGAGTGGCCGGGTGGCCCCTGCTAGCCGTGACCGCTTGCGGTGCCGCTGTTGCCGCTCGATCCCGAGCCGCTTCCGCCGCTGCTGCCGTTGGCGGTGCCGGAACCAGAGCCGGTGGATCCGCCGGAGCTGCCCGAATCGCCACCGCCGCCACCTCCCCCGCCGGTCGGAGCGGGTCCGCCGGAGCCGGAGCCGGACGACGGCGAGCTGGACCCGGACGAGCTCGAGCCGCTGCCGGTCGACGACGAGCTTCCGCCCGCGAGCTGGGAGCCGGCTTGAGAGGTCACGTTGGGGCCCGCGACGGGTGTGGCTGGAGCCGCGTTCGTGGTGGGTCTTGGCTGCTGGAGCTTGAGCGCCGGAGGGTTGTTGACCGGCGCGAGCCCAAGCACGCTCGCCTGGGGCTTGTGGACGCTTGCGGGAATCGCCAGCCTCGCGGTGCGCGGGACGCCGTGAATCGCGGTGACCGCGCCGACGCCAAACGCGACGTCGAACGCGAGGATCAGCACGATCGAGACCGGAGACAGCCGCAGCCGCCTGCCGGGCGAATCGCTCCACCGGCGCACGAAATGCCGCCTCGCGGCCACCCGCTGGCCGCGCACCGACCCTACTTCCACGCTTGCTCCCCTTCGATCAACTGCGTTCCCTGATCCAACATGATACGCCTTAAGTAGGAGCGACGAGGATCGGAGAGCGATGAGCGGTTCGATGTTGGAGGGTGATCTGCGTTGAGAGACTGGCTGGAGATGACCGGATTTGGCGCTTCGCGCGCCCGCTCGGGGGTCCGCGGCGCGCTGGTCGCGCTGATCGCATGCGCGGGCTGCGCCACCCTCGCGGCGCCGTCCCAGGCCGCGATCTTCCCGAGCAGCACCTCGCTGGGTACGTTCCCGGGCTCCTCGGTGACCAACGAGGGAGTGACCTTGTTCGCGACGGTCACCGCCAGCTCTGCCGCGTCCCAGCCCGCTGGGACGGTCACGTTCGAGAACGGCGGCACCGCGATCGGCGGTTGCAGCAATATCCAGGCCTCGAGCACCAGCTCGAGCGCCAGCAGTAATTCCACGGCGTTCGCCTGCCCGACCTCGTTCGCGGCCGTCACCTCCCCCGAGCGGCTCACGGCGGTGTTCACGCCCAGCGACCCCAGCGACCCCAGCGCCCCGGGCGGCTCGAGCAGTCCCGTGGACAGCTTCGACGTGGGGCTCGACGAGACCAGCATCTCGCTCGACGTCTCGAACCCGGCGCTCCAGGCCGGCCAGCAGGCGATCTTCACGGCCGCCGTCGTGCCTGCCCACGGAGGTGCGAGCAAGCCGGTCGGGGTAGTGGACTTCCTCGACGCAGGCAAGCCGATTCCGGCATGCCAGAACGTTCCGGTCGGGAAGGGCGGCCCGGGCACCGCGATCTGCGGCGTGACCTACAGGACGAGCGGGCCGCATCAAATCCAAGCCATCTACAGCGGTGATCTCAACTTCGCCGGTTCGCGCTCCTCGCTGTTACCGGTCAGCGTCCACCCCCTCCCGCCCCGGGTGATCGGGGCGCTGTCCTCGGTGATGGACTGGAGCTTCTACTACACCCCGTCCTACACGCGGGTGCTGGCGTTGATGCTGACCAAGGCCCCAGTTGGGGCGACCGTACTGGTGCTGTGCCACGGTGGGGGCTGCCCGTTTGCGCAGACCTCGGCCCCGATCCTCCCGGGCAGCTGCAAGAACAACGCCCACTCCTGTGCGGCGCGGCACACGGTCAGGCTCGACCTCGGTCGCCGCTTCCGCAACCGGCGTCTGCGGGCCGGCGCCCAGATCACGATCGAGCTGATACGGGCGAACTGGATCGGCAAGCACTACCTGTTCACGGTCCGCGCCGGCCACCCGCCGCGGATCTGGATCGCGTGTCTCGCTCCGGGGCGGAGCACCCCGGGGAAGGGTTGCTAACTTCACGGCTGCGCGGCTGTGGCGGAATTGGTCTACGCGCACGGTTCAGGTCCGTGTGGGCGCAAGCCCTTGGGGGTTCGAGTCCCTCCAGCCGCATGGTGGGGTCTCGGCTCATAGCCATCCCCGCTCCTCGGCGATCCGCACCGCCTCGGCCCGGTTGCGGGCGTCCAGCTTCTGCATCACCGATGAGAGGTGATTGCGGACGGTGCCCGGGGAGAGATACAGCGCGGCGGCGAGCTCGGCGACGGTGGCGTGCTCCCGTGAGGCGACGAGCACTTCGTGCTCGCGCGGCGTGAGCGGGCTGTCCCCCTGGCTCAGCGCGGCCGCCGCCAACCCCGGATCGACCACCCGCTCGCCGGCGATCGCGCGGCGGATTGCGGCCGCCAGCTCCGAAGCCGGCGCGTCCTTGAGCAGGAAGCCGGCGGCCCCGCCCTCCATCGCGCGGCGCAAGTAGCCCGGACGCCCGAAGGTCGTCAGGATCAGGATCCGGCATTCGGGCAGCGCGCCAGAGAGCTCGTGAGCGGCCTCCAGCCCGGTGCGCCCGGGCATCTCGATGTCGAGCAGCGCGACGTCCGGGCGGGCCGCGAGCGCCGCGGCGATCACCTCGTCGCCGCGGGCAACCTGGGCGACGACCTCGATGTCGGGCTCGAGCGCGAGCAGGCTCGCCAGCGCGCCCCGGACCATCGCCTGGTCCTCCGCCAGCAGGACCCGGATCACGTGGCCGAGCCAGCGGGAGCGCCGAGCCGCGCCGGGACGATCACCGCCAGCCTGAACCCGCCCTCGGGTCGGGCGCCTGCCTCGAGTCGGCCGTCGAGCCGCTCCGCCCGTTCGGCCAGTCCCCTGAGGCCGTGGCCGCCGTCGCCGTTCGCCGCTGATCCCGTCCCACCGACGCCGTCATCGATCACCTCGACGGCGGCATCGGCGAGCCCGGCGCTGACCCTGATCGCCACGTTCCGGGCACCGCTGTGCCGGATCGCGTTGGTGGCGCCTTCGCGCACCGCCCACGCGAGCACGGCCTCGACGTCGGAGTCCAGCGC
>JAFAZB010000033.1 GCA_019240015.1 Solirubrobacterales bacterium | reverse complement strand
GTCGGTTCCGGCGAAGAGGTCACCTCCGGCCAGATCCCGTTCACGCCGCGCGCCAAGAAGGTGCTGGAGCTCGCGCTCCGCGAGGCGCTGAGCCTTGGCCACAACTACATCGGTACCGAGCACATCCTGCTCGGGCTGGTACGCGAGAACGAGGGCGTCGCGGCGCGCATCCTGCTGGACTTCGATGCCGACTCGGAGAAGATTCGCAACGAGGTGATCCGGATGCTGTCCGGTCCCGGCAGCCGCCAGCGCGGCTCCGGCGCCGGGTCGGCCAGTCCTGCCGCCGCCGGGGAAGGTAAGAAGTCCTCCAAGCTGCTCGACCAGTTCGGCCGCAACCTCACGAAGCTCGCCTCCGACGGCAAGCTCGACCCCGTCGTCGGGCGCGAGACGGAGATCGAGCGGATCATGCAGATCCTCTCGCGCCGCACCAAGAACAACCCGGTGCTGGTCGGCGAGCCGGGCGTCGGCAAGACAGCCGTCGTCGAGGGGCTCGCCCAGCGGATCACGAATGCCGACGTGCCCGAGCTGCTGAAGGGCAAGCAGATCTACACGCTCGACCTCGCGGCGCTGGTCGCCGGCTCGAAGTACCGGGGAGAGTTCGAGGAGCGCCTCAAGAAGGTGATGAAGGAGATCACCCAGCGCGGCGACATCATCCTGTTCATCGACGAGCTGCACAACCTGGTCGGCGCCGGCGCCGCCGAGGGCGCGATCGACGCCGCCTCGATCCTCAAGCCGGCGCTCGCCCGCGGCGAGCTGCAGACCGTCGGGGCGACCACGCTCGAGGAGTACCGCAAGTACCTGGAGCGCGACTCCGCGCTGGAGCGCCGCTTCCAGAAGATCACCGTCGACCAGCCCTCCACCGAGGAGACGGTGCAGATCCTCAAGGGGCTGCGCGACCGCTACGAGCAGCACCACAAGGTCAACATCACCGACGAGGCGCTCGAGGCCGCGGCCGATCTGGCGGACCGCTACATCTCCGACCGCTTCCTGCCTGACAAAGCGATCGACCTGATCGACGAGGCCGCCTCACGGATGCGGATCAAGTCGATGACCTCGCCGCCGGTGTACCGCGAGCTCGAGGACGAGATCGAGGAGACCCGGCGCGCCAAGGAGGAGGCGATCGAGTCCCAGGAGTTCGAGAAGGCGGCCAACCTGCGCGACAAGGAGCGCCGCCTGACGCAGCGCAAGCGCGAGCTCGCCGACCAGTGGGAGGCGGGTGAGTCGACCGAGCGTCCCTCGATCGGCGAGGAGGAGATCGCGGACATCGTCTCGATGTGGACCGGGATCCCGGTGTTCAAGCTGACCGAGGCAGAGACCGCCAAGCTGATGCGGATGGAGGACGAGCTCCACAAGCGCGTGATCGGCCAGCACCCGGCGATCGAAGTTGTCTCCAAGGCGATCCGCCGCAGCCGGGCGGGGCTCAAGGACCCCAAGCGCCCCACCGGCTCGTTCATCTTCCTGGGCCCGTCGGGCGTCGGCAAGACCGAGCTCGCGCGCACGCTGGCCGAGTTCCTGTTCGGCGACGAGGACACGATGATCCGGATCGACATGTCCGAGTACATGGAGAAGCACGCGGTCTCGCGTCTGGTCGGCTCGCCGCCTGGCTACATCGGCTACGACGAAGGCGGCCAGTTGACCGAGGCGGTACGGCGCAAGCCCTACAGCGTGCTGCTGCTCGATGAGATCGAGAAGGCCCACCCGGACGTGTTCAACATCCTGCTGCAGATCCTCGAGGACGGCCGGTTGACCGACGCCCAGGGCCGCACCGTGGACTTCCGCCACTGCATCGTGATCATGACCTCCAACATCGGCGCTTCGGAGATCGCGCGCAACACGCCGCTCGGCTTCGCGGTCACCGACGACGAGACCGGCATCACCTACGACGACATGAAGAACCGGATCATGGGCGAGCTGAAGAAGGTCTTCCGGCCCGAGTTCCTGAACCGGATCGACGAGGTGATCGTGTTCCACAAGCTGGCCAAGGATGAGATCAAGGAGATCGTCGACCTGTTGCTGCGGCGGATCCGCGAGTCGATGGCCGAGCGCGAGCTCCAGCTCGAGCTGTCCGAGCCGACCAAGGACATGCTGGTCGAGAAGGGTTGGGACCCGGCGATGGGCGCCCGTCCCCTGCGGCGCGCGATCCAGCGCTACATCGAGGACCCGCTGGCGGATTTCGTGCTCCGCTCACAGGTCGAGGCGGGCTCGACGGTGCTCGTCGAGCCGCCCGAGGGCGAGGGCGAGGGCGAGGACGGCGAGGTCAGGCTGTCGGTGATCGCGCCGGCCCCGAAGCCCACGCCCGTCGGGGTGGGCGCCGAAGGCGGCCTCGGCGAGGAGGGCGACGACGCGCCCGAGCAGGATTCGGGCGCCGACGAGCCAGCCGCCGACGCCGAGTAGGGCGGGGCTGGGCTGGGGGGCTGGGCGCAGCGCGGGGCTGCTGTGGGCCGGCGCGGCGTGCAGTGGGTGTGCGGCGCGCGGGTGGGTGTGCGCGACCGTGGGCGTGCGGCGCGCGGGTGGTGTGCGGCCGACCCCGGCTTCTCGTGCGCCCCGGGCTGGGGATTCAGCCCCTGTGGATCGCACTTAATCGCTACCACCCCCGCCGATTTCCAGGGGTGGTTCCGCTGGCCACCGGCTCGTCGCGGTATCACAGCACACCCCTCTGAGCGGGGGGACCAGTGGGCGTTTTGTGACGATCGGCGCCCCGGGACCGGGGTCGAGTCTGGCTCGCGACGCTAGCCGCGCTCGAGGTTCCAGCGGTGAGATGATCTCGGCGTTACACCCCGTGCCGATGGAGCGTCGTGGGCTGGGCTCGCCAGCCCACGACGGACCATCTCGGCGCTCACTTCGGTTCTCGGGGCGCTAGCTCGTCCGCTTCAGCTTGTACGTCTTGCTGGTCGTGTCGCACGCAGGATGGCCGGCGACCGCGTCTCTGTGGGTCTTCAGCGTCAGCGTGGCCTTCTTGGCGGTGACCGTCACGGATCCACGGGCGTAAGCCGCGTTGCTGCCGAGGCTGACGTTGATCTTCTTTCCGATGATCAGCTTCTTCCCGACCAACTGACCGGGGCCGTAGCCGGTGCTGTAACAAGCGCCGAAATCGCGCAGGCCAACGCGGAAGTTCGCTTTGCCGAAGAAGAGGGTTCCCACTACCTCAACGTCGTAGCCGAGGCCCGACGAGGTGCCCGAGCCAGTCCATGTCTGCCCGTTGTCCATCAGGCAGCCGGTCTTCTCCTTCTTCTTCTGGCAAGGGTTCACCGGCTTGGCGACGCTAGTCGTCGCGGTCACACCGACGCATAGCGCCGACGACGCGAGCGCGCACAGGGCCAGTCGTTTCACTGCAACCTCCTTGGATATCCGTGTCGGCGCCCCCGGCTTGGATCGTGATCCGGCGCCCTGGCGGCTGGATAGTAGATCCTGATGCCGATGGGTTCGCTCGTCCCGGGTCGTCTTGAAATCCCGGAGCTGACGCGCTCGGCGTTTGATCCTGGCCGCCGCGACCGGGGAGTGCATGAGTGTGTCGAGTGTGTGAATGGCACTCAACGACGTCGGCGGGCCGACGTAGTCTCCGCGTGAGATGGCCCGCCCGACCTCGATCTACGTGTGCAGCGCCTGCGGGCAGGAGAGCATCCGCTGGGCGGGGCGCTGTCCGGGCTGAGGCGAATGGAACACGCTCATCGAGCAGATGCAGCCGCGGGGCGGGCGGGGCGGGGCGGCGGCGCGCGGGTCGCGCTCCGGGTCGCACGGGGGTGCGGGCGCGGTGGTGCCGGTCGCCCTATCGGAGGTCGCCGCGCATCAGGAGGCCCGGCTCAGCACGGGGATCGGCGAGCTCGACAGCGTCCTCGGGGGCGGGCTGGTTCCCGGCTCGCTGGTGTTGATCGGCGGCTCGCCGGGGATCGGCAAGTCGACCCTGACGACGATGGCGCTCGCGCACCTGGCCGCCGCCGG
>JAFAZB010000526.1 GCA_019240015.1 Solirubrobacterales bacterium | reverse complement strand
TCGCGGACAAGGCGCTCGAGCGCGAGACCGGCGCCCGCGGGCTGCGCTCGATCATCGAGGAGGTCCTGCTCGAGGTCCAGTTCGAGCTGCCCTCGCGTCGCGACGTGACCAAGTGCGTGGTGACCAGGGAGACGATCGAGAAGAGCGGCTCGCCGACGCTGGTGACGGTCGCCACGCCCGAGGAGGAAGCGGCTTAGCGCGCTGTGCGGGGGCGCGCATGCGCGCCCCCGAGGGTCCGCGCATGCGCGGACCCTGGCCGGGGCGCACGCGCCCCGGCCTACCTACACTCCCCCTGCGTGACCGATCTAGCCACGAAGACTCGCTACGACCCCGCCGAGGTCGAGCCCCGGATCGCGCGCGAGTGGCTCGACAGCGGGCTGTTTCATCCCGCGCCCGAGGGCGAGCCGGAGGACAACTACTCGATCGCGATCCCGCTGCCGAACGTCACCGGCGTCCTGCACATGGGCCACGCGCTCAACGACTCGGTGCAGGATTGCCTGATCCGCTTCGCGCGCATGCGCGGTCGGCGGGCCAAGTGGATCCTGGGGACCGACCACGCGGGAATCGCCACCCAGACCCAGGTCGAGCGGGCGCTGGCCCAGGAGGGGGTCAGCCGCGAGGGGCTGGGCCGGGCCGCGTTCGTGGAGCGCGTGTGGGACTGGCGCGATCGGTACGGCGGTCAGATCATCGAGCAGCTCAAACGGCTGGGCTGCTCGTGTGACTACGACGACGAGCGGTTCACGCTCGACGACGAGTACGCCCGCGCCGTCCAGCACGTGTTCGTGGCGCTGTACGAGAAGGGCTACATCTACCGCGACCGCTACATGGTCAACTGGGACCCGGGAACCCGATCGGCGATCTCCGACCTCGAGGTCGAGGACCGCGAGGTGCAGGACGAGCTCTACTACATCGACTACCCGCTGGCGTCCGGGTCGGGGGCGATCACGGTCGCCACGGTCAGGCCCGAGACGATGCTCGCCGACACGGCGATCGCCGTGCACCCCGAGGACGATCGCTATCGCAGACTGATCGGCGAGACCGCGGTCCTGCCGCTGGTCGGGCGCAAGCTGAAGATCATCGCCGACGAGTACGTCAAGCCCGAGTTCGGGACCGGCGCGCTCAAGATCACCCCCGGTCACGACCCCAACGACTTCGAGATCGGGCGCCGGCACGGGCTCGAGCAAGTGTCGGTGATCGGCGAGCACGGACTGCTCACAGAGCAGGCGCCGGAACGCTTCGCCGGGCTGACAGTCGAGCAGGCGCGCGGCGCCGTTGTCGCCGAGCTGCGCGAGCAGGGGCTGATCGCGCGGACCGAGCGCTACGTGCACGAGGTGCCGTTCTCGCAGCGCTCCGGCGAGCGGATCGAGCCGCTCGTGTCGCTCCAGTGGTTCATGCGGATGGACGAGCTCGTCAAGCCGGCGATCGAAGTCGTCAGGAGCGGACGGGTGCGCTTCTGGCCCGAGAACTACACGCGCGTCTACCTGCATTGGATGGAGAACATCCGTCCGTGGTGCATCTCGCGGCAGCTGTGGTGGGGCCATCAGATCCCGGTCTGGTACCGCGGCGATCAGCGCCACGTGGCGGAGGCTCCGCCGCAGGGGGAGGGGTGGGAGCGTGACCCCGACGTGCTCGACACCTGGTTCAGCTCGGCGCTGTTTCCGTTCGCGGCGCTCGGCTGGCCCGAGCAGACCCCGCAGCTGGGCGCGTTCTATCCGACCGACGCACTCGTCACCGGTCGTGAGATCGTGTTCCTGTGGGTGGCCCGGATGATCATGATGGGGCTCGAGTTCACGGGCCAGATCCCATTCACCGACGTCTATGTGCACGCGATCATCCAGGCCCCGGACGGGCGCCGGATGTCCAAGTCGCTCGGCACCGGCGTCGATCCGCTCGCGCTGATCGACGGTGGGCCGCGGCCACCGGCGTTCGAGACGGGAGGCGAGTTCCCCCCGTATGGAGCCGATGCGGTGCGCTGGGGGATGCTGGCGATGTCCTCGAGCCAGGACGTCCGCTTCAGCGAGGAGAAGCTGGCGCAGGGGTTGCAACTGACCAACAAGCTGTGGAACGCCTCCCGGTTGATCCTGCTGGGGGTCGGCGAGGACGCCCGCGCGGCACCATCGCCGAGCGCGGTCGAGGATCGCTGGATCCTCTCCCGGCTGGCCCGCGCGCGCGAGGAGCTCGATCGCTGGATCGAGCGCTACGACTTCTCGCACGCCGCGCTGGGGCTGTATGAGTTCGTCTACGGGGAGCTGTGCGACTGGTACCTCGAGCTGGTCAAGCCGAGGCTCAGGGCCGGTGAGGCGGACCTGTCCGCGACGCTGCTGCACGTGCTGACCGAGACGCTGGCGCTCGCCCACCCGATGATCCCGTTCGTGACCGAGGAGATCTACGGCCACCTGCCCGGCGCGGAGGGACTGCTCGCGGCGCGGGCTCGCGGCGCCGGCGACGGGGCGCAGGTCGATCCGCAGGCCGAGGCGACGCTGGCCCGCACGATCGAGGCCGTGCAGGCGCTCCGCGGCTGGCGAGACTTCGCCGGCGTGAGGGTGGGGGCCAGCGTCCCGGCGCGGCTGCTGGCGGACGGCTACGAGCAGACCGCGGAGCACGTGGCCCGGCTGGCCCGGCTGTCGCTGACCGAGGATGGAAGCGAGCCCGCGGCGTCCGTCCCGATCCCGGGCGGGGTGGTCGAGATCCTGGTCAGCGAGGACGTCGACCTGGGCGCCGCGGAGCGAAGGGTGGTCCAGGAGCGCACCCGGCTTCAGTCGGAGATCGAGCGGGCGGAGCGCAAGCTCGCCAACGAGGCGTTCGTCGCCAAGGCCCCGGCGGAAGTGGTGGCTGGCGAGCGCGAGAAGCTCGCGCGACTGCGCTCCGAGCTGGGGGCGCTGTGAACCTGGCGGCGGTCCCATGACCGCGGCGGAGGCCGAGCGCTACCTGCTGTCGCTCGAGCTGTTCGGGATGCGGTTCGGGCTCGACCGCATGCACCGCCTGATGACCGCGCTGGGGCACCCGCAGCGGCAGTTCGACTCGATCCACGTCGTCGGTACCAACGGCAAGTCCTCGACGGTGCGCATGATCGCCGCGATCGCATCGCGGCACGGGGTCCGCGCGGGGGCCTACCTGTCCCCTCACCTGGTCTCGTTCGGGGAACGGATCCGGATCGACGAGGCGGACCTGGAGCCGACCGCGTTCGCGGCCGCGGTGCAGCGGGCGGCGCACGCCGCAGAGCTCGTGGACCGCTCGCTGGCGGGCGACGATCGCGTCACCCAGTTCGAGGCGCTGACCGCCGCGGCGTACTCCGAGCTGGCGGCACGCGGGGTCGAGCTGGCGGTCGTCGAGGCCGGGCTGGGCGGCCGTTACGACGCCACCAACGTGATCCCCTCCAAGGTGCAGGTGCTGACCAGCGTGGGGCTCGAGCACACCCGCTGGCTCGGACCCACGATCACGGACATCGCGGGGGAGAAGCTGGCGGTGGTCCAGGAAGGCGCCACGCTGGTGCTGGGGTTCGGGCTGCATCCCGACGCCGAGGCGGTGGCGGCTCGGGTGGCCGAGCAGCGGGGCGCAGCGATAGTCCGCGCGCAGCGCGATCCGGGCGTGCCGGTCGGGGCGTTGGGCGGCTTTCAGCGGCGCAACTTCGCGCTCGCGCGGGCCGCCGCGGAGGCCTACCTCGGCGAGCTCGACGAGGAGGCGGTGCGCGCCGCGGCGGCTGAGATCCGGGTCCCGGGCCGGCTCCAGATCGTTGACCGGGATCCCCTCACATTGCTCGACGGCGCCCACAACCCCGACGGCATGGCCGCGCTGGCGCAGTCGCTGCCGGAGCTGCTGCGGGGCCACGACCGGCTGATCGCGGTCGTGTCGGTCCTCGAGGACAAGGACGCCGCGGGGATGCTCGCGGCGCTGCTGCCGGCCTGCGACGGGCTCGTCCTGACCAGCAGTCAGAATCCCCGAGCCTTGCCGCCCCCCACGCTGCAGTCGCTCGCCGGTCAGCTCTCCGGACCCCCGGCGGTGGTGGTCAGGCAGCCGCACGACGCCCTGCGCCGAGCGCGTGAGCTCGCCGGGCCTCGGGGCGTGGTGCTCGCGACCGGCTCGATCTATCTCGTCGCCGACCTGCTGGCGCCCGCCCACCGGGCGCGCGCCTCGATGCTGTGAACGATCGCGACGACCAGCCCCGCTTCGTGCTGATGATCGGGCTCGTGGCCCTGATCGTGGCGGTCGTGATACTCGTGTTCTTCGGGATCGGCTACCTGTTCGGGCGGGTATTTCTGTAGCTGTGCGGGTCGTTTCGCGCCGCCTCCGGGCGCGCGCAAGTCGTCTTGCCATTGAGCGATCCGACCCCGGCGATCACTACACTCGCCTCTTTAATGTTGCCTGAGGCCGTCTTCGGGATCCACAACAGCGGCTTGAACCTGGCCGTCGAGCTGGTGATCTTCTTCCTCGTGGTGATCTGGCTGGCGCTGGTCTACTGGACCTACGCCGACGCCCGCCGGCGGGTTGCAGATCCGATGCTCGTCGGCTGCGCGACCGTCGCTTCGCTGTTTCCCTACGTCGGCTCGATCGTCTACATGATCGTCAGGCCGCCGGAGTATCTGGAGGACATCCGTGAGCGGGAGCT
>JAFAZB010000408.1 GCA_019240015.1 Solirubrobacterales bacterium | reverse complement strand
AGCCTCTGCGGCCCGAGCGGTTCGCCGCGGCTTGGCGCGCGCTCTACGCGTCGCTGTCCGCGTACGGATCTAGGTAGGGGCCGGTTGGAGATCGGTGGCGAGTGGGAGGGGACGGGCGGCGAGCGCTCGCGCCGTGGCCCGTTTACGCGCGACAGTTGCGGCGTAGCAAAGCCCCAGCAAGCCGAACCCCAGTCCCGGTTCGGGTCCCGGAGCGGCAAACCCGGTGGCCACTGGCGACATCGCCAGGACGTAGACGAACAGGATTGGCAGCACGTTGCTCGGGAGCGGTGCCTCCGGCACGGTTCGCAGTAGCCGAACGGCCAGCGTGACCACCAGCCACGTGGCCAGCGCGACGCCGATCAGCCCGAGCGAGAGCAGCAGCTCGAGCCACGCGCTGTGCGCATCGCCCGCCCAGGGAACCGACGAGGCAAACAGGACGCGTGATCCGCTCAGGCCGTAACCGACGAGCCATCGACCAGGCGCGTGGATCTGCCCGAGGGCGAACGTCCACAGTCCAAGTCGTCCGTTCAGGCCAAACACCTGCTGTTGACTCTGGCCTCGATAGAGGTACTGGGTGAGGGGTCCTCCGAACGAGGTCACGACGACGAACACGGTGACCGCGATCGCCGCCGCGCCGGCGAGACGACGGCCCGGGCCGGTGCCCTTGGAGACAAACCAGTACCCGAACAGTCCGCTAACCGCGAGCCCGGCGAGGGCGGTCCGCGCTTGCCCGAGGTAGAGACAAACGGCGAACATCGCGAGCAACGCGGTTCGGCTGGGCCACAAGAACCCGGCGTCACGCCCCGCGAACACGAGGACGAGGACTGCCACGCCAACCTCGGCTCCCGCCACGAGCGGATGCGTTCCCGGCCAGGTGAACCTTGCTGGCTCGCCCGCCGCCGTCCAGCTGTTCTGGAAGATCAGCCCGACAACGCAGAGCACAGCAACGCCCTGTACCTGGACACGAAGCGTACGCCGCACCAGGGACCGTCCAAGCGTGGCGTCGGCCGTCAGGATCGCAGCGGTCACAGTCGCCAGGAGGACAATCGCGACGAGCTCGAACGAGAAGCCGAGCGTAACGGTAGTCGCCAGTGACCACGCCGCTGACAGCAGCGCGAACGCGGGCAGCGCGAGCATTACCCACGAAGGCCGCCGGCCAAAGCGATTGCGCCACAGAGACCCCACGGCGAATGCGGCTATCACCCCATACACACTAAGCTCGATTACGTTCTCGACCGATGGCACGCCGGCAACGGCAGTGAGCACGGTTCGGCCCGTGGAGAAATGGCCGACGGGCTCGAGCAACACGAACGCCCACGCGAAGCTCACCCATCGGAAGTTCTTGGCCAGCGCGGTGGGCTGGGCATGGGTCCGCATCGAGGAGACCACGGCAGCCAGGCAGAGCGCCCCGGAGAACGCGGCGGCCGCGCCGGGCTGTACGACGGTCAGCGCGCCGACCGCGAGCGCCACGATCGTGACGGCCAGCAACCCGGCAGCGCGCGTACGACCACTGCTCCCGGCCGTGGAGCGGCCCCGGAAAGAAAACGCGGTCATATCCTTGCCGCCGTGAGTTGTTGTGACGTTGTCCGTGAGCGCACGAGTCGGTCCTCGTCAGTGCAGGGCAGGGCCATCATAGGCACCGTGTGGCTAGGCGGGCGCAGGCGGTGCCGGCAGGGTTTCGCGAGACTTTCCGTCGTAAGGTGGGACCCTGGAGCGCGATGAGGGTCGCGGCCGCTGGCAAGTCGTTCGTGCTGGACGGCTCACCGTTCAGATTTCGCGGAGTGACGTACTCAGCCGCGCTCGACTTGGCAGAGGTGACTGCCGCCGGCTACACCGTGGTCGACCTGCCGTCGATACGGCCGCAGGATGTCGAGCACGCCATCGCAAGCGATCTCCGTTTCATGCTCGAACTCGATATCGCCGCACTCACCCGGTCCGCGAATGCCTCACGGCGCGAGCGCAAGATCGTGGTAAGTGAGCTCGCGGCGCGGATCCGGCCTTCGATTCAGCCCTGGCGCGCCAGCGATGCGCTCCTCGGATTGGTGATCGGCAGCCGTGTCCGCGACCGGCGGCCGCCAGCCAGTGCGGACATCGCGGCCCGTGTCGCCGACGAGCTTGCGGCCACGCTGCACGAGGAGGATCCTGGTCTGTTGGTGGCGTGGCGAGACGCCTGGCCACTCCACGGCCAGTGCCCAGCCGAGTTCGACTTCCTGATGGTGGACGTTGAGATCTCGACGCGGGAGCAGCTCGCGTCCGCGATCCTTGCCTGTCACGCGGAGATCGGCGACCGTCCGCTGGTGCTGGCCGGCCTCTCGCTCAGCGGTGAGATTCGACGCGGCGATCCCGGCCTGACGTGGTTGATCGAGATCGGCCTGAGGTGTGGCGTCGCGGGAACGGTCACCCCGGCACCATCGCGGCTGGAGGCTAGTCTGCCTCGCGATCGGGCCGCTTTCATCAATCGACGTACGGTCCGCGATCTCGAGATCGACTGGCCCTCGATATCGGTTGTAGTAACGGCTTACAACTCGGCGAGCACCATCGAGGAGTGCCTGTCCCATTGCGACAGGCTCGAATACCCGGGCCTCGAAGTCGTCGTCGTCGATGATGGCTCAACCGACGCCACGCCGGCGATCGTCGCGACTCACACCCGTGCTCGACTCATCACGATCCCTCGCAGCGGTCTTCCCGCCGCGCGTAATGCCGGGTATCGGTTCGCCAGCGGCGAGTTGATCGCATTCCTCGACGCCGACGCCTATCCCTCTCCAGAGTGGCCCTGGTACCTGGCGCTCGCGGCGCGTGAGCAGGGCGTCGGCGGATCCGGCGGCCCGAACGTTCCTCCTCCTAAGATGCCCGTGTCGGCGCGAATCGCGGCCCGTAGTCCGGGGAGCACCGTACCGCAACTCCTAGGTCCCGATCGAGCGAGGCATCTCCCTGGTTGCAACATGGCCTACTGGAGACACGTGCTCGAGCAGCTTCAGGGCTTTGATCCAGCGCTCGAGGGAGCCGAGGACCTTGAGTTCGAGTGGCGAGTGATGCAAGCCGGTTACGAGCTCGGGTACCACCCAGCCGCACTCGTCTGGCATCGTCGGCGCCCGGGGCTCCGTGGCTACCTGCGTCAACAGAGCAGCTACGGGCGACATTACGCGATCTTCGAGCGCCGCTACCCAGAACGATTTCCGTCTTGGCTCCGCTTGAAGACCGCCGCCAGCCGGTTGCGACCTCACGGGAGCGACGGCCGCCGCTCGGCGCCGTTCCCCGTGCGCTACCTGACTCTGCCGGCCCCCGAGAGCGCACTCCTAGGGCTGGCGCACGATTGGGGATTGCCGGTTGCGCTCGCGCTCTGCGCAGCGGCTCCCTTTGGACTGGTCCGTCGCAAGCTCGCCGTTCCCTCCGTGGCCGCCGCAGCATTCATGGGGGCCCTGTTTTCGATCGACTTCGCACGAGCCGGCCAGAGCAGCCGCCGGTCCGAACGCGGGTTCGCCTTCAGGAGCGGCATCGCGGCGTTCCGGCTACTTCGCCCACTGGCGTTCCGGTGGGGACACGCGCGCGGGTCGTGGAACCTGCGTCGTGGCACGCCAGGCCGCAGCTGAGCTCACCACGGGTTGCTGCTACTCGAGGCCGAGAGCCCGCCGCGCGAGCAAGTACGACCTCGACGCGAACCATCGGTCTGCCAGCCTGCTCTTCAATAACCGCCTTGGCGGGATCGGCGCCCGACTCGGATCGCGTACGAGCACGACATGGATACTGGTCCTAGCCTCCGGACCACGACCCCGCACGTACTGACGCGCGAAGTACCGCTCCAGTTCGGGCTGGTGGTATAGCCCATGCCTAGCGAATTTCGCAATCCACCAGTCCTTGGACCTCACGGTCTGGTG
>JAFAZB010000251.1 GCA_019240015.1 Solirubrobacterales bacterium | reverse complement strand
CTGGTGCAGACCCAGGCGCGTGCCACCGTGTGGCACAGCGGTGCTGTGTCGAACGCAAACACGAACCCTGCTTCGGTTTGACCCCCACCTCTGGCTTAATTCTCCCGACTAAAGCTCAGAGATATGTCGAGGGGGCGGACGGCGCGGCCAGCCTACACCATCCCGCCGCCGGATGCACATAAATGCGATTCGGACCGTGGGGAACACCCAGCGCGCGGGTGCCCGACCGCCGCGGGGACCCCGGGCGCGGTCGTCTCGCTAGGGCCGCAGGACGATCTTCAGCGCTTCGCGGCGGTCGTAGACGCGGTAGGCCTCCGCGGCGTCGGCGAGCGGCATGTGGTGGGTGACGAGCGGCGTCGGATCGAGCGATCCCGCCGCGAGCATTCCGAGCACCCGGTCGACGTGGGCGATCACGTTCGCCTGGCCGCTCTTTAGCGTCAGCGCCTTGATCCAGACCAAGCCCATGTGCACCTCGCACGGTTCCGCGTACACCCCGATCGCCACCACGCTGCCCGCGTTGCGCGCGACGCGGATCGCCAGCCCGAGCGCGTCCGGGTGGCCGACCGCGTCGATCGCGGCATCGACCCCCCGTCCCCCGGTCAGCTCGCGGACCACGTCGCGCGGGCTCTCCTCGGTGAGATGGACCGCGGTGGCGCCGAAGCGCCGCGCCGCCTCGAGGCGCTGCGCGACGGTGTCGATCGCCACCACCGGCGCCGCCCCGGCCGCGATCGCGATCTGGACCGCGCACAGACCCACCGGTCCCAGGCCCAGCACCGCCACACTGTCGCCGGGCCCGACCGTGGCTTGCGAGATCGCGTGGTAGGCGGTGCCCATCACGTCGCCCGCGAACAGGGCCACGTCGTCGCTGACCCCCTCGGGGACCTTGCGCAGCGTCATGTTCGCCATCGGCACCAGCGCCTGCTCGGCCTGCGTCCCGGGTAGCGCGCCGAGCGCCTCGCCGTGGCCGAAGACACGCATCCGCTCGCACTTGTGATACGCGCCGCGCAAGCAGAAGAAGCAGCTCCCGCACGCGCTGTGAAAGCAGCCCAGCACGCGGTCGCCGACCGCGACCCTGCGCACGTCCTCGCCCGCCGCGAGCACGGTGCCCACGAACTCGTGGCCGAGCGTGAACCCGCGCTCGATCTTGACCCTGCCGTGGTAGATGTGCAGATCCGAGCCGCAGATCCCGCTCGCCTCGATCGACACCACCGCGTCGTCCCGGCCCTCGAGCTCCGGCTCCGGTCGCTCGTCGACTCGCACCTCCATCGGCGCCTGGAAAGTCACCGCTCGCATCGCGGGTGCCCTCTCAGGCCGGCACCAGCGCGTTGATGCCGGTCAGCGCCCGCCCGATGATCAGCTGCTGGATCTGGGAGGTGCCTTCGTACAGCGTCGTCACCCGTACGTCGCGCAGGTAGCGCTCGACCGGGTGGTCGTCGACGTATCCGGAGCCGCCGTGGACCTGGATCGCGGTGTTGGCGCAGCGAACCGCGGCTTCCGTCGCGTACAGCTTCGCGATCGAGGTCTCGGTGGTGTTCGGCTTGCCGGCGTCCTTCAGAAAGCCCGCCCGCCAGACCAGCATCCGCGCCGCTTCGGTCTCGACCGCCATGTCGGCGATCATCGCCTGCACGAGCTGGAACGAGGCGATCGGGCGCCCGAACTGCTGGCGCTCCTTCGAATACCGCACCGAGGCATCGACACACCCCTGGCAGATGCCCACGCAGCCCGCGGCGACGCTGTAGCGCCCGGAGTCGAGCGCGCTCATCGCGACCTTGAAGCCGTCGCCGACCTCGCCGAGCAGCCCGTCGTCGGGGACCTCCACATCGTCGAGCGAAATCGCAGCGGTGTCGGAGCCGCGCAGGCCCAGCTTGTGGTGGATCTCCTGCGGCTGGAAGCCCGGCTGGTCGGTCTCCACCAGGAAGCAGGCGAGCCCGCGGTGGCCCTCGTCCGGGTCGCTCTGGGCGAAGATCAGCGCGAGCTTGGCGTGGTTGCCGAGCGAGATGAACATCTTCGAGCCGTTGATCGTCCAGCCGGCGTCGGTCTTGCGGGCACGGGTCCGCTGGTTGGCGGCGTCGGAGCCGGTGTCGGGCTCGGTCAGCCCGAAGCACCCCAGCCACTCGCCCGAGCACAGCTTCGGCAGGTAGCGCTGCTTCTGCTTCTCGCTGCCCCAGCGCAGGATCGCCGAGCACACCAGCGAGGTCTGGACCGAGATCACGGTCCGCATCGCGGAGTCGCCACGCCCGATCTCCTCCACGATCAGCCCGTAGGTCAGGTAGTCGAGCTCGGCGCCGCCGTACTTGCGGGGGACGATCGCGCCCAGGTAGCCCTGCTCGGCGAGCTTCGCGACCAACTCCAGATCGAAGTGCTCGTTGCGGTCGTTCTCGCGGGCGCGATCGACGATCTCGTTGTCGGTGAAAGCGCGCGCGGTCTCCTTCACCAGGCGCTGCTCGGCGCTGAGCTCGAAGTCCATGGCCGGCCACGCTACACCAGTAGCCTCTGGGATCGCCATGGTCCCGGAGACCCGGTACGCGCGCAGCGGCGAGGTGCACATCGCGTATCAGGTGGTGGGCGATGGCCCGATCGATCTCGTCTACGTCCCCAGCTGGATCTCGCAGGTCGAGCACTACTGGGAGGAGCCGAAAGTGGCGCCGTACTTCGAGCGCCTGGCGTCGTTCGCGCGGCTGATCATGTTCGATCGCCGCGGCTCCGGCCTGTCGGATCCGGTCGCCACCGGCCCTACGCTCGAGCAGCAGATCGACGACGTGGTGGCCGTCATGGACGCGACCGCGAGCCGGCGCGCGGCTGTGTTTGCGATGCTGGAAGGCGGCGCGATGGCGGCGCTGTTCGCGGCCACCCACCCCGAGCGGACCAGCGCGCTGATCCTCTACGAGGCGCAACCGCGCATGTCGTGGGCGCCCGACTACGACTGGGCGACCCCGCGAGCGGAGCGCGAGGCCTACATCCGCGACGGCGGCATGGAGGACTGGGGCACCGGGGCGCGGATCCTCAGCCTGGCGCCGAAGTCCTCGCGCGACCCGCGGCTGCGCGCGTGGTTTGCGCGGCTCGAGCGCCTGGCGGCGAGTCCGGGCACGGCCGCCAGGCTCGCGATGATGAACGCCGAGGTGGACGTCCGCTCGGTGCTCCCCTCGATCCAGGCGCCGACGCTCGTGCTCCACCGCGCCGAGGACCGGTTCATCGACGTCCGGCACTCCCGCTACCTCGCCGAGCAGATCCCCGGCGCCCGCTACGTGGAGCTCCCCGGCGAGGAGGCGGTCTCGTTCGGCCGCGAGTCCACGGCGCTGCTCGACGAGATCGAGGAGTTCCTGACCGGCGCCCGTCGCCCGCCCGACACCGATCGGGTGCTGGCGACCGTGATGTTCACCGACATCGTCGACTCGACCGCGCGCGCGGTCGAGCTGGGGGACCACGGCTGGCGCGAGCTGTTCGGCGCGCTCGAGCGCGAGATGCTCGACCAGCTGGCACGCTTTCGCGGCCGGGCCGTGAAGACGCTAGGAGACGGTCTGCTGGCGACGTTCGACGGGCCGGCCCGGGCGATCCGCTGCGCGATCGCGATCCGGGAGGTGGCTCGCGAGCGGTTTCAGATCGAGCTCCGCAGCGGACTGCACACCGGCGAGATCGAGCTGATGGGCGACGACGTGGGCGGCATCGCGGTCCACATCGGCGCGCGGGTGGGGGCGCTCGCCGAGCCCGGCGAAGTGCTCGTCTCGAGCACCGTCAAGGACCTGGTGGTGGGTTCCGGGATGAGCTTCGAGGATCGCGGCGAGCACGAGCTCAAGGGCGTTCCGGACCGCTGGCGGCTGTGGGCGGTGAAGGCCTGAGGGTGCTCCGGCCCGCACGCGCGCCGGCCCCCGCCCGGACTCGCCGGGCGGGGGCCGAATGCGGCGTCACCTAATCGCTGGGGTCTAGGACCCCGGGGACAGCGTCGCCACAGGCGCGACGCCGCTGACCATGATCGTGACCGGCGCCGAGGCGCCACCCACGTTCTCCGGCCCGCCCGGGATCCGAACCCGGAAGTTGTGCGGGCCGAACATTCCGAACGTCCAGCTGAACCTGTAGTTCGAGTTGCCGTTGACCGACCCGGTCTCGACGTTGTGCCAGTCGCCATCGGAGCCCTTGCGCTGCAGGTAGATCACGTGACCGGCCTTGTCAGGGCTGACGTTGCCGAGGAACGTGACCGTCCCGCCGACCGTCGAGCTCATCGAGCTCGCGGCGAT
>JAFAZB010000215.1 GCA_019240015.1 Solirubrobacterales bacterium | reverse complement strand
CCGTGAGACGATCTCTCGATCGCTGCCGCGTCTCGCCCAGAGCTGCCGATCCTCGAGTTCGCCACTCAGGCAGACTGGGAGCGCTGGCTCGAGTCACACCACGCCGACTCCAGGGGCGCGTGGTTGAAGTTCGCCAAGAAGGGCTCGGGGGCGGTGACCGTGACCCATGCCGAGGCGCTCCAGGCGGCGCTCTGCTATGGCTGGATCGACGGGCAGGGGGCCAAGTTCGACGAGCGCCACTGGCTGGTCCGCTTCACCCCGCGCGGGCCTCGCAGCAAGTGGTCCCAGATCAACCGGCAGAGCGCCAGCGAGCTGATCGCCGGCGGCCGGATGCGCCCCGCGGGCCTGGCCGCCGTCGCGGCCGCAAAGCACGACGGGCGCTGGGCGGACGCGTACGAGCCGCAGAGTCGCGCGTCGGTACCGGCGGACTTTCAGCGCGCCCTGGACGAGCACCCCGCCGCGAAGGAGTTCTTCGGCACGCTGACGGGTGTCAGACGATACGCATTCCTGTATCGGCTGCACCACACCGGACCGGGCAAGCGGGCCGAGCGGATCGCCGGCTACATCGAGCTGCTCAGCGAGCGCAAGACGCTCAACTGAGCGTCAGCTCCTGGCCGAAGCCGAGCTCGCCGCCTTGCGGCGGATGTCGTCGAGCTGTTCGTCGATCCAGTCGCCCGGATCCCGAGCGGTGACGATCGACTGCAGGCCTTCGAGCCGGCGCTCGCGTTCGGCGCGCGGCATCGTCAGCGCCGCGTGGATCGAGTCGGCCAGCTCTTGCAGGTCGAACGGGTTGACCGACAGCGCGTACTCGCCCAGCTCCTCGTGTGCGCCCGTGTTCTCGGACAGGATCGAGACACCGGCGCGCTCGTTGACCATTGGCCCTTCCTTGGCGACCAGGTTCATCCCGTCGAACATTGCGTTGACCATCAGGACGTCGTAGTGCTTGTAGGCGGCGACCGCCTCCTCGAGGTCATCCCGGAGCTTGAGTTGAATCGGCATCCAGTCCGGCGATCCGTGGCGGTGGTTGACGACGGCGACCACGGCCTCGATCCGCTCCAGGTACTCGGCGTACTCGGGAACGTCGGTCCGCGAGGGCATCAGCTGCGCGATGAACGTCACCTTCTCCCGGAATTCGGGGTGCTGCTCGAGGAACACGTCGAAGGCGCCGAACCCGCGGAGCACGTTCTTGCTCAAATCGGCGCGATCGACCCGCAGGATCAGATGGTCGCGGCGGCGGCGCAGGAGCTCCTTCTCGAACTCCCGCGTCCGCTCACGCCGGGCGGCCGCCTGTACCGCGTTCGCGTCGATCGGCAGCGGGTAAGCGCGCACCCACACCTCGCGATCCTCGCAGTAGACCACCCCGCGCTCGAAGTCGACCTCGTGCCCGAGCAGGTCTTCGCAGCACTGGAGGAAGTTGCGGCGATAGGAGCGCGTGTGAAAGCCGATGATGTCGTTGGCGAGTATCCCGTTGAAGATCTCTCCCCGGATCATCGACGGCAGCACCCGCCAGGCGTCGGACTGGGTCCACGGGATGTGGACGAAGTGGTGCAGGAAGACGTCCGGACGCGCCTTGCGAACCAGGCCCGGCAGTGTGTACAGGTGGTAGTCGTGGACCATCACCACCGGCTTCTCGACGCCCTCGATCTCGTCGAGCACCGCCCGCGCCAGGTCCTCGTTGACCGCGTTGTAGCCGAACTCGAACGCCTCGGTCTCGTTGCGGCGGATGTCCGGGGCGTTGGACAGGTCCCACAGGTAGTGCTGGATGAACCACAGCAGCGGGTTCGCGATGATGTTGTAGAAGCGGTCGTACGCATCGGCGTCGGACGCGACCAGCTTGACGCGGTACTCCCCGCCCTCCGGGGCCGTGACCGGGAACGGCTGCCCGTCGTGACGCTCGGCGGCCTCGATGTCCTCGTCGGTCATCGCCGAGGCGATCCAGGTGACATCGCGCTGCGAGGCCAGCCCGATCAGGGCGGTCACCAGCCCCCCGGTCCCCCGCTTGACCTCGCCCCCCGGCCCGAACGTGACGGGCCCGCGGTTGGATACCAGGA
>JAFAZB010000111.1 GCA_019240015.1 Solirubrobacterales bacterium | reverse complement strand
GGGGCCTCGGGGTGCGGCAAGTCGACGCTGCTGCGTGCCGCCAGCGGGCTCGTGCCCCACTTCCATGGTGGCGTCGCGGAGGGCCGCGTCGTGCTCGCCGGAATGGACACCCGCGAGCACGGTCCGAGCGAGCTGGCGGGCGCGGTGGGGACGCTGTTCCAGGACCCCGAGACGCAGGTCGTGATGGGGACCGTCCGCGCTGAGCTCGCATTCCCGCTCGAGAACCGCGGCCAGTCTCCGGCGGCGGTCGCGCGCGGCGTGGAAGAGGCGGCGCTGGCGCTGGGAATCGCCCAGCTGCTCGAGCGTCCGACCGCGGAGCTGTCCGGCGGCGAGCTCCAGCGTGTGGCGCTCGGCGCGGCGCTCGCCGGCCGTCCCTCGCTGGTGCTGCTCGACGAGCCCACCTCGCAGCTCGATCCGGTGGCGGGCGACGAGCTGATCGGGTCGCTGCGGCGTCTGAACGAGGACTTCGACGCCGCGATCGTGCTCGCCGAGCACCGCCTCGAGCGCTGCCTGGCGCTCGCCGATCGGGTGATCGCGCTGGTCGACGGCCAGGTTGCGTGCGACGGCCCGCCCGCCCTGTTCCTGGAATGGGCCGCCGAGGCCGCGCCGGAGCTCCAGACGCCGGGAGCCCGCCTGCTGCACAGGCTCGGCCTGCGGCCCGTCCCGGGCGTCAAGGCAGCGCGCGCGGCGCTGCGCGCCGGCGAGCTGCTGCCGTCGGCGGACGTGGCCGACCCGAGCGCCGACGATCAGGCGTTCGATCGCGCCCCTCGTCGCAGGCGTCGCGGCGGTCGCGCTCCCGAGGCGTCGCTGGTGATCGAGCGGGTGTGGCACGAGCTGCCTGGAGGAACGGCGATCCTGCGAGGCGCGTCGCTGACCCTCGCCCCCGGCGAGCGCGTGGCGCTGATGGGGCGCAACGGAGCCGGTAAGTCGACGCTGCTGCGCCACGCCGCCGGGCTGATGCGGGCCACCAGGGGGCGGGTCCACCGCGCGGGTCGGGTGGCGCTACTGCTCCAGAACCCCACCGACTATCTGATCCACGAGCGGGTCGCGGATGAGGCCACGCCGCAGGCGCTGGCGACGGTCGGCCTCGGCGGCGAGGAGTTCGCAGCTCGCCACCCCCGCGATCTCTCGGTCGGCGAGAAGCAGCGGCTGGCGCTTGCGGTGGTGCTCGGGGACCCCGGCGACGCGCCCGCCGTGGTATGTCTCGACGAGCCTACGCGCGGCATGGATCGCGCCCGCAAGCAGGAGCTGGCGCGGCTGCTCGCCGCGCTCGACGCCGCGGTGCTGGTCGCCACCCACGACCCGGAATTCGCCGCCGCGTTCGCGCAGCGGGTCGCGCTGCTCGCCGACGGCGCCGTGATCGCCGATGGGGCCGCGCGCGCCGTGCTGTCGGGCGGCAGCTACTTCGCGACCGAGACGGCGCGGATCCTCGGCGGCGCCGGGCAGGCGCTGTCGCCGGAGGACGGGCTGGCGCTGCTGGGGCAGACGCCGCGAACTTCCTCGCAAGCGCCGCGGCCCGACCCCGGGCCGCGAGCGGATCAGGTGCCCGCGTGAGCTGGCAACTTGGCTCGGGGGTGCTGCTGGTGCTGGCCCTGGGCGCCGGCTTCGCTTGGTACGAACGCACCGGCGCCGATGCGCGCGTGGTCGCTCTGGTGGCCACGCTGGCCGCGTTCGCGGCGCTCGGACGGATCGCGTTCGCGGCGTTGCCGAACGTCAAGCCGACCACCGACATCGTGCTGATCTCCGGCTACGCGCTGGGCGGCGCCCCGGGTTTCGCGGTCGGCGCGCTGGCAGGGCTTACGTCCAACTTCTTCTTCGGCCAGGGGCCGTGGACGCCGTGGCAGATGGCCGCCTGGGGGGCGACGGGAGTGCTGGGGGCGTCGCTCGCCACGCTCACCCGCAAGCGGATCGGCCGCTGGCCGCTGGCGCTGATCTGCCTCCCGGTGGGGTTCGCGTTCACCGCCACCCAGGACTTCGGGGACTGGGTCAACTACAGCGACCACAGCGCCACCCAGCTGGGGGTCTACCTGGGTCGCGGCGTCGGCTTCGACGTCGTTCACGCCGCGGGATGCTTCGCGTTTGCGCTGGCCTTCGGTCCGGCGCTGATCCGCTCGATCCAGCGGTTCGCCGGGC
>JAFAZB010000065.1 GCA_019240015.1 Solirubrobacterales bacterium | reverse complement strand
CGGCGCAGGAACAGGTTGTGGTAGACCGACAGCTGGTCCACGAGCGCAAGGTCCTGGTAGACCGTGTCGATCCCACGGTTGCGAGCGTCGACGACGCTCTTTGGCTCATACGGTTGGCCCTTCAGCCACATCTTTCCCGCATCGGTGCGGTGAAAGCCGCACAGGATCTTGATCAGGGTCGACTTGCCGGCGCCGTTGTCACCGAGCAGCCCCAGCACCTCGCCCTTGCGCAGGTGCAGGTTGACGTCCCGCAGCGCCGTGACCGGACCGAAGCGCTTGGAGATGTGCTCCACGCGCAGGATGTCGTCCTCGCCCTCGACCGGCCCGACCACGTTCTCAGCGGAAGTGGGCTGGTCAGCCACGGCCGGACCCCAGGCGCACCCGTCGGACGACCACGTACAGGGTCATCGCGAGCAGCACGGCGATGCCGAGGTAGAACAGCGTGTAGTTGGAGCTGACTCCCTTTGTGATCAGCCCGTCCTGGAGGATGCCGATGAACAGGGCGCCGATCAGCGCGCCGACGACCGTGCCGTCGCCGCCGGTCATCAGCGTCCCGCCGATGATCGCCGCCGCCACGAACAGCAGCAGGTCGGCGTTGGAGCCCGACGGGTCGGGCGTGGCGCTGGTCGTGCTGACCACGTCCAGCATCCCGACGAAGCCCGCCAGCCCGGCCGACAGCATGAAGTTGCGCATGATGATCCGGCGCGTTCGGATGCCGGCCTCAGCCGCGCCCAGGCGGTTGCCGCCGACCGACACCGTGTACAGCCCCCAGCGCGTGAACGTCAGCACGATCTGCAGGACGATCACGATCGCGAGCGCCCAGAACAGCTCGGAGTAAGTCCCGCGGCCGAAGATCTGCGAGAACGTGTTGACGCCGATCGTGGTCGTCCCTGGAGTCGTGACCGGGGTCGCGTGCGAGATGATCAGCGCCAGCCCGTCGAGCGTGAACAGCATCGCCAGCGTCACCACGAACGACGACATCCCCACATACGCGGTGAAGAACCCGTTGATCGCGCCGATCCCCATCGCCACCAGGACGGCGAGGATCAGGCTCGGGTACAGAGGCACTCCCGCGTGGTGGAAGATGTGCCAGATGAATGGCGTGAACAGGTAGACCGCGCCGACCGACAGGTCGATCTCGCCGAGGATCATCACGAACACCTCGCCGGCCGCGACGATCGCGACCGGCGCAAAGTACGGCAGCAGGTTCTGCAGGCTGCCGCTGCTGGTGAAGTTGGGCGTGCTGAGCGCGAAGTACAGGAACGTGATCGCGGTGACGACCACGATTGCGCCTTCGCGTAGCGCCAATACCCGCTTGCCGATCCCCAGCGCGCTACCCGCGAGGCCCTGACGGCCGGCAGGGCCCCGCGGTGCTGCTTGCGTCCCAGTCGTTTGCGGAGCGACCGCCACCGTCAGCAACGCCTCCGGGAGCTCATCGCCGCGATCCTACTCTCCGCTACGCCTTCTGGACGCCGACGTTGGTCCCAGTCCCTTCGTAGCGGCTCTTCGTGCTGACGTACGGCCCGATCGTCGTCTTGTCCAGGAACTTCAGGCCGGTGTTGATATCGGCGACACCGGTCAGCTTCTGGGTGATGTTGTACATGTACAGCTCGAGGATCGGGAAGAACCCCTGCAGGTAGGGTTGCTGGTCGATCGTGAAGTCGATCTGGTCGGCGGACAGCAGCTGTTCGGTGATCGGGGTCAGGTCGTAGCCGCCACCCTTGACGCCCTTGGCGCGCAGGCTGTGCTTCTGGATCGTCTGCGCGAGGCCCTGCGTACTGCCTGCGTCGACGGCGAAGAAGCCCTTCGTGTTGGGATGTCCGACCGCGTACGCGTCGATCTTCGTCAGCTCCCCGGGAACGTCGGCGCCCGTCGCGATCACGTGGGGAGTGATCGACGGATGGCTCTTGAGCGTGTTGAGCGCGCCGTCGATCCGCGGCTGGATGTTCAGCGCGCCCGGCGTGGCGATGAACAGCGCCACGTCGCCGGAGGGCACCAGTGAGGCGATGTGCTGACCCTCCTCCTGGCCCGAGAGATAGAGGTCCTGGCCGATGTAGGCGAGCCGCGCATTGCCGGCCGCGTCCGCGTTGAAGGCGACCACCGGGATCCCCTTGCTGAGCGCCGCCTCCACCGGCGCGTTGAACGCGTGCAGGTCGACCAGGCACACGCCGATCCCGTTCGAACCGGCGCTTGCGGCGCTGTTGACCGCGTTGACCATCTCGGTGTTGTTGCTCGTCTGCGAGCCGGTCCACTGGAACGAGCAACCGAGCAGCTTGCATGCGTCCGCGGCGCCACTCTGGGTCGGCGTGAAGAACGGGTTCGTCGTCACGTGGCAGACGAGCGTGAACTTGTAGGGCCCGCCGGCGCCGAAGATCGAGGCGGATGCGCTGCCGCCCCCGGTCGCCGCCGAAGAGCTCGACTTGCTGCTGCTGCCGCAGGCTTCGAGGATCGTCGCCGCGATACCCGCCGCCGCCCCAGTCAGCGCGGTGCGCCGCGTCATCTGGCGCCAGCGCGTGAACGGGGTCTCGTCCTCCTTGCGCTCGTCCCACTCCATGCGCTCGACCGCGTCGAAGATGATGTCCTCGTCTGCCATCTGCTCCTCCTCCTCTTATAGGTACTGACCCTCGACTACCGGCTCCTAAGCTCTCAGACTCGATCGCCGTTGTCCACTCGCGTTAACGGTTGCCTAAACCGATTCATTCCGCGGGTCGCCGATGACCGTCGCGCCCCGGCTCCGAGCTCCTCTCTCTCGCGTAAAGCAGCGCAATGTTAGCGGTCACATACAGCGCCTGCAAAATTTCTTGCTCGCGTGCGGCGGCCGTGGCGTGACGGGTGCTCAACGGGCGGGCGGGACCGTCGTGCTCGCGCGCACGATCAACTCTGGCTGCACTTCCGGCGCGGCCGGCTGCCGCTGTCCGACGGCGACCATTCGCACAAGCAGCCGCAAGCTCCGGCTGCCAAGCTCGTCGAAGTCCTGGCGCACGGTCGTGAGCGGCGGGGTGAAGTAAGGAGCCTCGGGGATGTCGTCGAAGCCGACGACGCTCACCTCGCCGGGGATCTGGCGGCCCGCTTCGTGCATCGCGCGCAGCACCCCGAGCGCCATCTGGTCGTTGGCGACGAACACCGCCGTGACCGCCCCGTCGCGGCTCAACCGCCGTCCGAGGTCATAGCCCGCACGCGCGCTCCAGTCGCCGACCAGAGGCTCGGGCTGCTCGACGCCTGCCGCGGCCAACGTCATCCGCCAGCCCTCCAGCCGCCGTTGCGCCTCCAGGAAGTCAGCCGGCCCAGCCACGTGCCACACGGTTTTGTGGCCGAGGTCGAGCAGATGGCGCGTGGCGCTGATCGCGCCGGCGGTCTGATCGACGGACACGACCGGAACCGCCTCCGGCGGACCAGCCTCGACCGCAACCAATGGGATGTCCCCGGGCGCGTGCAGGAGAGCGTCGACGGCGTCCACCTGGGGCGCGATCACGAGGATCCCGTCGACGCCGTGGCGGCGCAGCCGCTCGACGGCATCCATGACCGAGGAGCGATCGAGCGCCTTGAGGCTGGCGACGACGATGAAGTAGCCCGCCTCGTGCGCGGCACGCTCGATCCCGAACAGGGTCGATGCGGGGCCATACAGGGTGGTGTCGAAACTCACCACGCCGAGGGTGTTCGAGCGGCCGGTGACCAGCGCGCGCGCAACCGAGTTCGGGCGGTAGCCGAGCTCGCGCATCGCGGCGATCACCCGCTCGCGCGTCTCGGGACGCACGTGCGGGCTGCCGTTGATGACCCGCGACACCGTCTGATGGGAGACCCCGGCCCGGCGTCCGACGTCCGCCATCACGGCCGCTCGGGGCCGCCGCGTCTGCGCTCTCTCCTCGTCCCCGTCCATGTCGCCACCGGTGCGAGCCCGATGTTAGCGCTCACCAACCGAGCGGACGGCGGGTTTTGCGTGGTCCTGTGACATAAGATCGCCCCTGGCCCAGAGAGGAGGATCGATGCACATCAGCCGGGTCGGCGCCGGGCGCGCGTGAGCGTCGTCGTCGGCATCGACGTCGGCACCTCGGCCGTCAAGGCCGTGGCGCTGCGGGACGACGGCTCCGTGGCGGCGAGGGCCGAGTCCGCATATCCGCTCTCCACTCCCCGGCCGGGATGGGCCGAGCAAGATCCGCAGGACTGGTGGCGCGCGACCGAGGAAGTGCTCGAGCGCCTCGGCGCCGAGGCCGAGCAGCCGGCCGGCATCGGCTTGAGCGGACAGATGCACGGGCTGGTGGCGCTCGACGAGCGCGACCGGGTGCTGCGCCCGGCGATTCTGTGGAACGACCAGCGCACGGCGCAGGAGTGCGCCGAGATCGAGCAGACGATCGGGCTCGAGCGGCTGATCTCCCTGACCGGCAACCGCGCGCTGACTGGATTCACGGCCCCGAAGCTGCTGTGGCTCCGCCGCCACGAGCCCGACCTCTATGCGCAGATCGCGCGGATCGCGCTGCCCAAGGACTACGTGCGCCTGCGGCTGTGTGGCGAGCACGCGATCGACGTCGCGGACGCATCGGGCACGCTGCTGCTCGACGTCGCCGGGCGGCGCTGGAGCGAGGAGGTGGTCGAGGCGCTCGAGCTCGACTCGGCGTGGCTCCCCCGCGTCCTTGAGAGCCCGGAGCCCTCCGGCGCCACCGCGGACGAGGTCCCGGTCGCGGCGGGCGCCGGCGACCAGGCCGCCGGCGCACTCGGCGTCGGCGTCGTGGCGCCGGGACCGGTGTCGGTCGCGCTCGGCACCTCCGGGGTCGTGTTCGCCGCCCTCCCGGAGTTCGCCGCCGATCCGCAGGCGCGCGTGCACGCGTTCTGCCATGCGGTGCCCGGCACCTGGCACGCGATGGGAGTGATGCTCTCGGCGGCGGGCTCGCTGCGCTGGCTGCGGGACGCCGTCGGCGCCGAGGTCGGCTACGAGCAGCTGTTGGGCGAGGCCGCCCGCTGGCCGGCCGGCACCGAGGGGCTGCTGTTCATGCCCTATCTCGCCGGCGAGCGCACGCCCCACGCCGACCCCGACGCGCGCGGTGCATTCGCCGGGCTGAGCGTGCGCCACGACCGCGGCGCGCTGGTGCGGGCGGTGCTTGAGGGCGTCGCCTTCGGCCTGCGGGACTCGCTCGAGCTGATCGCCGAGCTCGGCGAGCGGCCCGAGCTCGGGCGGGTGTCCGGCGGCGGCGCCCGCAGTGACCTTTGGATGCAGATCGTCGCTTCGGCGCTCGAGCTGCCGCTCGAGCGGGTCGCGGTTGATGAGGGCGCCGCGTTCGGCGCCGCGATCCTCGGCGGGTTGGCGGCCGGCGTCTGGCCGGACGTGGATCGTGCCGTCGGCGCGACCGTACGCCCCCGTGATCGGATCGAGCCCGTGGTGGAATGGGTCGAGCCCTACCGCGAGCAGCGCGAGCGATACCGTCAGCTCTATCCGGCGCTGCGGGAGCTCTAGCGTCGCGAGTCAGCCAGCAGCCGCGCGCCCGCGCCCGGTCGCACCTCGATCGCGCCGCTCGGAGCCTCGGCGTCCGGCGGGAGGAGCCCGAGCACGTTGCCGCCGAACCCGCCGCCCATGATCCGCGCCCCGAGCGCGCCCGCGGCGCGTAAGCGGTCGACCGCCGCCTCGACGGCCGGCGTGGAGATCTCATAACAATCGCGCAGGCTCGCGTGCGAAGCATCGAGCAGGCGTCCGACCTCCTCCTCCTCGCCGGCTTCGAGCGCCGCGATCGTGCGCTCGACGCGCTGGTTCTCGGTGATCACGTGGCGAGCGCGAGCCGCGAGCGGCTCCTCGAGCGCGTCGATCATCTCCGGCGTGGCATCGCGCAGGCTCGGGATCTCGAGCTGCCGGCATGCGCGGGCGCACTCCTCGCGGCGCTCGTTATAGCCGCCGCCCGCGTGGGCGTGCTGCTCTCCGGAGTCGAGCGTGACGAGCTTGTGACGCTCCAGCGCGAGCGCCACCGGCGTGACCTCGAGCGAGCGGAAGTCGAGCCGCAGTGCGCTATCTCGCCGGCCGAACAGCGACGCGATCTGATCGAGCAAGCCGGTGCGCGCGCCGACCCATTCGTTCTCGATCCGCGAGCACAGCCGCGCCAGCTCGAGCGGGTCCATCGCCGGCTCCCCTCCGAGCTCGAGCAGCGCCATGCACAGCGCCACTTCGAGCGCCGCCGAGGAGGACAGCCCTGAACCGCGTGGCACGGTGCCTGAGACTTCGAGTTGCGCCGGCGCCAGCCTCGCTCCCTGCCGCCGTAGCTCAGCCACGGCCCCGCGCGCAAACGCGCGCCAGCCCTCCGCCGGCTCGGGATCGTGGAGCGAGAAGCTGTCGGAAGCCCCGAGGTCGGCCGCGATCACCTCGACCCGCCCGGGCGGCCCCGGCTGCGCCCTCACGGTCACCCCACCGCTGATCGCGAACGGCAGCGCCAGGCCCTGGTTGTAGTCGGTGTGCTCGCCGATCAGGTTGACCCGGCCGGGTGCAAAGGCGGTGATCGCTTGGGGCAAGCGTGTACTCTCCTCTCTAGTGGTCGGTGACATTCTCCAGCCAACTCACCTGCTGTTGATCTTGGTGGTCGCGCTGCTGGTCCTCGGCCCGAAGCGGCTCCCCGAGGTGGGGCGAGCGGTGGGGCGCGGCCTTCGTGATTTCCGAGAGGCGATCAACGGCGGCCAGCACGAGCCGCGCGAGGAGGTCCTGAGCGCCGAGCCCTCGCCGCCGGCCAACGAGCCCGCCGACCACGTCGCCTGAGCCCGACCAGGGAGCCGCCACGCGGGCGGTGCGGTGGGGCGTCGTCTCGACGGCGCAAATCAACCGGTTGTTCCTGTCCGGTGCGCGGGAGGCTCGCGGCGTGGAGATCCTGGCCGTCGCCAGCCGAGACGCCGCGCGCGCGCGGCAATACGCCCGCGAGCAAGGAATCGAGCGCGCCTATGGCGATTACGACGCGCTGCTCGCCGATCCGGAGGTCGAGGCCGTGTACGTCTCGCTTCCCAATTCCCTCCACGTGGAGTGGAGCATGCGCGCGCTCGCCGCGGGCAAGCACGTGCTGTGTGAGAAGCCGCTCGGCCGCCGAGTCGCCGAGGTGAGCGCCGCGTTCGAGCTCGCCGAGCGCCAGGGGCGACTGCTGATGGAGGCGTTCATGTATCGCCACAACCCCCAGACGCGCCGCCTGGTGGAGCTGGTGGCGGCCGGCGCGGTGGGCCGGGTGCGAACGATCCGCGCGGCGTTCGGGTTCCTCGCCGCCGATCCCGCGGACGTCCGTCTGTCCGCCGGGCTCGATGGCGGGGCGCTGATGGACGTCGGTTGCTACTGCGTCAGCGGAGCGCGGTTGCTGGCGGGCGAGCCGCAACGCGTGAGCGCCGAGCAGGTGCTGGGGGGCGACGGTGTCGATGTCTCGTTCATCGGGACGATGCGCTTCCCCGACGACGTCTTGGCCCACTTCGACGCTGGCCTGGCGGTGGCAAACCGCGACGAGCTGGAGGTGGTTGGCGAGCAGGGAAGCCTGTTCCTCGACGATCCGTGGCACTGCCGGGAACCGGTAATCCAGCTCCGGCGCGATGGCGAGGTGGAATTGATCGAGCTTGCGGCGGTCGACTCCTATCGCCTGCAGGCCGAGAACTTCTCGGCCGCGATCCGGGGTCTGCAGGCGCCGCTGCTGGGCCGCGAGGACGCGCTCGGACAGGCGATCGCGATCGAGGCGCTGTACGAGGCGGCAGACTCCGGCCGCGCGGTGGCGGTGCGCTAGGTGGCCGTGAGAGGATCCCGGTATGGAAGACGCGGAGGAGCAGCGTCGCGTCGGCGCCAAGGAGTCGGTCCTTCGAAACGTCAACGAAGGAATCGAGCGTGGGCATTGGCCGGGCGAGGAGGATGCTCCGGTGGGCTTTCGCTGCGAGTGCGGGAGGCTCGGGTGCAACGCGCTGATCATGCTCGCCCCGGTCGACTACGAACGCGTCCGGTCCGATCCCCGATGGTTCCTGGTGTCACCCGGGCACGAGCGCCCCGGGACCGAGACGGTGCGCGAGCGGCGGACGGGCTATCTGGTG
>JAFAZB010000537.1 GCA_019240015.1 Solirubrobacterales bacterium | reverse complement strand
CCCGCGCCCCGACCGCGAACCCCGATCCGCGCCCCGCGCCGCCCGCCCCGCGACCGCCCCCGCGCCGCGACCGCCCCGCCGCCCCACCCTCCTACAAACGTCTTAGCGCCCTCTTCACGGGAGCTTCGGCCGGTCGCGGATGCTCCCGTTCGCAATGCAACGCACGAGGAGCCGCAAGATGACCACGCTGACCCGCACGCTCGCGATCCTGGCGGCCGCCGCACTTGGGGCGCTCGTCGCCGGCGGGGCTTACGCCGAAGCCAACCGGGCCCCCGACCAGCCGTGACCGTCGAGCTCGTGTCCCGACCAGCCGCGGCGCTCGACGTTGAGATCGTCGTGCCCGCGTACAACGAGGAGCGCTCGCTGGAGGCGTCGATCCGCCGCCTGCACGCATACCTGCTGAGGACGCTGCCCTACACCTGGCGGATCGTGGTCGCGGACAACGCGAGCACCGACGCCACGCTGGCCGTCGCGCGCCGGTTGACCTATCAGCTGCCCCAGCTGGAGGCGGTCCATCTCCGGGAGAAGGGCCGGGGCAGGGCGCTGCGTGCGGCTTGGACGGCCAGCGGGGCGCGAGTCCTCTGCTACATGGATGTGGACCTGTCGACCGATCTCGATGCGCTGCTGCCGCTGATCGCGCCGCTGCTGTCCGGTCACAGCGAGCTGGCGATCGGCACGCGGCTGCACGATGGTGCCCGCGTGCGCCGGTGTCGCAGGCGGGAGCTGATCTCCCGCGCCTACAACCGGCTGTTGCGACTCGCTCTGCGGGCGCGGTTCAGCGACGCCCAATGTGGCTTCAAGGCGATCCGCGCCGCGTCGGCCGCCGAGCTGCTGCCGCTCGTGCAGGACGAGGAGTGGTTCTTCGACACCGAGCTGCTGGTCCTGGCGCAGCGGCGGGGTTTGCGGATCCACGAGGTTCCGGTCGACTGGGTCGAGGACCCGGACTCGCGGGTGCAGATCCTCGGCACGGCATTGCGCGATCTCCGCGGCGTAGCGAGGCTGATGGTCCGGCGCCCGCCTGCCGCGCCGAAGCTGCTCGCGCCGCCGCGGCGGGTGCTGAACCCATGAGCGCGGACACCACGTCCCACCCGCCGACGGCCAGCGGGCTCCGCGGCCGCGGCCGCACGCCCCGGGCGGGCGGGCGCGCGCTTGCCGCGGCGATCGCCCGAGGCCGTCCCGCGACCGTCGGCCGGCTGCGCGCCAGGCCGGAGCTGCTCGGGGTGCTCGGGATCGCCGCCGTGCTGAATCTGTGGGGCCTCAGCATCAACGGCTGGGCCAACACCTACTACGCCGCGGCGGTCCGCTCGATGAGCGCCAGCTGGCACGACTTTCTGTTCGCGGCGCTCGACCGTAGCGGGCTGATGACCGTCGACAAGCCGCCGCTCAGCCTGTGGGTGCAGGCGCTCTCGGCGCGGGTGTTCGGCTTTCACCCGCTCAGCCTGCTCGTCCCCCAGGCCCTGATGGGCGTGGCCGCCGCAGGCCTGCTTTACGATCTCACCAGCCGTCGCTTCGGGCGGCTGGCAGGATTCGTCGCCGGTTTGGCGCTCGCGACCACGCCGGTCGCGGTCGCTGTCTCCCGGCACAACAACCCCGACGAGCTGCTGGTCCTGTGCTGCGTGGCGGCGGTGTGGTGCGCAATCCGGGCGCTGGAGCGACGGAGCACGCGCTGGCTGGTGCTCAGCGGCATCTGCGTGGGACTCGGGTTCGAGGCCAAGATGGGCGTCGCGCTGATGGTCGTGCCCGGGATCGGCGCGGCCTATCTGTGGACCGCGCCGCGCGGCGGCCGGCTACGAGCGCTGCGCCAGTTGCTGGCGGGCGGCGGCGCGATGACCGTCGTCGGGCTCGCCTGGCCGCTGCTCGTGACGCTCACACCAGCGGCCGATCGACCGTGGATCTCCGGCACGTCGGACAACAGCATCTGGTCGCTGATCCTCGGCTACAACGGGCTCGGGCGGCTGGCGGGGCAGTCGGGCGGGCCCCAGGCGGTTGGCGGCGGCACCATGTTCGGCGGCCCCACCGGGCCGTTCCGCCTGCTCCAGTCGGGGCTGGGCGATCAAGCCGGCTGGCTGCTGGGCTTCGCACTGATCGCGGGGTTCGGCGTGCTGGCCCTATCACGCCTGCGGCCCCGCGATCCTCGCACCGGGTGGCTGCTGGTGGTCGGCGGCGGGTTCGTCAGCTCGGCGCTCGCGTTCAGCTTCGCGAGCGGAATCTTCCACCCGTACTACGTCTCCTTCCTGGCGCCGTTCACCGCGGCGCTGGTCGGCGCCGGCGTCGGGGTGGGGCGGGGCCCCGCGCCCGCATCCGCGGGCGCGCTCGACCGCCAGCTCTCCCGGCTGCTGTTGCCGCTCGCGCTGGCGGCCGGGATCGTGACCGAGCTTTGGGTGCTGGGCGAGCTCGACGGCTCGCTCTCGTGGGCCAGGCCGCTGGTGATCGGGGTTGCCGGCGGCTGTGCCCTGCTGCTCATGCTGCGGCTGGCGCCGCGGCTGCGGAGCCCCGTGGTGTGCGTGGCGCTCGTGGCACTGCTCGCCGCGCCCGCCACCTGGGCTGCGGAGACGCTCGGCCACCCGACCGGGAGCACGTTCCCGACCGGCGGCCCCGCCAGCGCCGCCTCGGGAGGACCTGGCCCCGCTGGCCCCGGCGCCCCACGCGCACCAGGCGCCCCAGGCGCCCCAGGCGCCCCAGGCGGACCAGGCGCCCCGCCCGGCCCCCCCGGACCAGGCGCTGCCTGGGGCGGCCCCCCCGGACCGGGCGGTTCTGGCGGCGACAGCGCCGGGCTCAGGGCCGCGGTGCAGTACGCAGACACCCACGGTGGCGGGACGATCGGCGTCCCGAGCCAGAGCAGCGCGGCCTCGATGATCCTCTCCTCGGGCGCCGACGTTGCGGGCTTGGGGGGCTTCTCCGGGCGGGAGAGCTCGGTGACCGCGAACTGGATCGCGATCGAGGTCAGCTCGGGGCGTCTGCGCTGGATCGTCGCGGACCAGGGCGCGAGCTTGGGCGCTCCCGGCGACACGCGAACCGGCTCACGGCAGGCAATCGCGGTGGTGGCCCGAACCTGTCCGGCCTTAATGCTGACGACGAGCAATGGGACTAAGATCACGATGTACGACTGCAAGGGGCGCGCAGACGCGATCCGGGCGGCGGTGCGCGCGTGACCGGGCAGGGGTCTCGAACAGATGCCGACGACCGATTTGGTTCCCTCAAAGCTGGCGACTGCGGTGGTGGTGGCCGCGGCCGCGGTGATGCTCTGCGCGCCCGCGGCGCGGGCCGATGACAGCGTCAGCTCGAACTGGGCCGGTTACGCGGTCCACCGCTCAGGGGTCAAGTTCACCAAGGTGGTCGCGATGTGGCGGCAGCCGGCCGCGATCTGCTCCCCGGGGCGACAGACCTACTCGGCGGTCTGGGTCGGCCTGGGCGGCTACAGCGTTACCTCGAACGCGCTCGAGCAGATCGGGACCGAGGTCGACTGCAGCGCCTCGGGGAAAGTGCTCTCGAGCGCTTGGTACGAGCTGGTACCGGAGCTCTCGCAGACGATCGGCCTGATCGTGCACCCGCACGATCAACTGTCGGCGAGCGTCACCGTGACTGGCCACACCGTCGCGCTGACGCTGCGCGACCTCACCCGCCACCGCGGTTTCAGCAGGACCGTGCAGGCGCCGGTGGTCGACGTCTCCTCGGCGGAATGGATCGTGGAGGCGCCGTCGGATTGCTTCAGCGACGGCAGCTGCGAGACGCTACCGCTGGCGGATTTCGGCTCGGCGACGTTCGATCTTGCGAGCGCCCGGTCGGGCGACG
>JAFAZB010000530.1 GCA_019240015.1 Solirubrobacterales bacterium | reverse complement strand
TCCATGAGATCGCCAAGGAGCGCGGCCTCGCCAGCAAAGAGGTGCTGGCGGCGCTGCGGGCCGCCGGCCACGAGGTCAAGGCCGCCTCGTCCTCGATCGATGAGGCGATCGCCGAGCAAGTGCTCGGGAACGGCGCCGGCGCCCCGGCCGCCGCGCCCGAGCCGGAGCCCGCCCCCGCCAGCAGCCCGGAGCCGGCCGCTCCCGCCGGCGGGGAGCCGCGCGGCGCGGACCCCACCGACTCCGACGGCGCGCCGAGGCCTGAACCCGCGAGTCCCCAGGCCGGCTCGCCCCGCCCGCCGTCCGCCGAGCCTTCGCACAAGCGGCCCACCCGCGACTCGCTCCAGGGTGAGCGCGCGCCCGGGACCGCCGGGGGGCGGCGCCGCGTGGTGATTGACTCGCAGGCCTCCCGTCGGGCCCCGGGCGGTGGCCCGGGCGGGCAGACCAATCAGCCGCCGCGCCGGCAGCGGCGCGGCCGGCGCCGCCGGGGCGTGTACGACGAGGAGGCCGAGTCGCGTCCGTCGCGGGTCGCGGTCGCCGAGCCCGACGCGATCCAGATCAACTCCGGGTCGACCGTCAAGGACGTCGCCGAGTATCTCGATGTCCCGGTCCCCGAGGTGATGAAGAAGCTGATGGCGCTCGGGGAGATGAAGACGCTCACCCAGACCCTGTCAGACGACTCGATCCAGGTGCTTGCCGCCGAGCTGGGCAAGGACGTGGAGATCGTCCACTCGGAGGACGAGACGCCCGCCGAGCCGGTGTTCCACGACGCCGAGGAGGACCTCGTCGAGCGCGCGCCGGTGGTGACGATCATGGGCCACGTCGATCACGGCAAGACCTCGCTGTTGGACGCGATCAGGGAGACCGAGGTCGCGGCCGGCGAGGCGGGTGGCATCACCCAGCACATCGGCGCCTACCAGGTCCACCATGGCGAGAAGACCGTCACCTTCCTCGACACCCCCGGCCACGAGGCGTTCACCGCGATGCGTGCGCGCGGCGCGCGGGCCACGGACATCGCCGTGATCGTGGTGGCCGCCGACGACGGGGTCAAGCCCCAGACCCAGGAGGCGGTCGACCATGCCCGCGACGCCGGGGTGCCGATCCTGGTGGCGGTCAACAAGATCGACAAGGAGGGCGCGCAGCCAGACCGGGTGCGCACCGAGATGACCCAGCTCGGCCTGCAGCCGGTGGAGTGGGGCGGAGAAACGGAGTTCGTCGACGTCTCGGCGAGGACCAAGGAGGGACTCGAGGACCTGCTCGAGACGATCCTCGTGATGGCCGAGGTCGAGGAGCTGCGCTCCAACCCCGACGCGGCCGCGTCGGGCACCGTGATCGAGTCGAAGCTCGACCCCGGGCGCGGCCCGGTGGTCACGATCCTGATCGGTCGCGGCACGCTGGAGGTCGGCGACGCGCTGGTCGCGGGCGCCCATTGGGGCCGCGTGCGGGCGATGCACGACTTCCTCGGCAACCGGATCGGGCAGGCGCTGCCCGGCGAGCCCGTCGAGGTGCTCGGCTTCGACGGCGTGCCGGAGGCCGGCGAGCACGTGCGTGTGGTCGAACACGAGCGGCGCGCCCGGCAGCTGGCCGGTGAGCGAGCCACGCGGCTCAAGACCGAGTCGCTCGCGCGCCGCAGCGGCAAGCGCGTGTCGCTCGAGGAGATCTTCAAGAGCGGCCTGCAGGAGCTCAACCTGGTGCTGAAGGCCGACGTCGCCGGATCGCTCGAGGCGATCGAGGACGAGATCGCCAAGCTGCCCCAGGAGGAGGTGTCAGTCGACGTGATCCGCCGCGCAGTGGGCGCCGTGACCGAGTCGGACGTGATGCTCGCGGCCGCCTCGGACGCGGTGATCCTCGCGTTCAACGTGCGGCCGGTCGGAGAGGCGCGCGCGGTGGCAGAACGCGAGGGGGTGGAGATCCGCCACTACTCGGTGATCTACCGGGCGATCGAGGAGCTGCGCAGCGCGATGCAGGGCATGCTGGCGCCCGAGGAGGTCGAGGAGACGCTGGGTTCGGCCGAGGTGCGCCAGCTGTTCCGCGCCTCGCGGGTCGGCACGATCGCCGGCTCGCACGTCACCGAGGGCAAGATCACCCGCGGCTCCAGGGTTCGCCTGGTCCGCGACGGCACGGTCGTCTACGACGGCGAAATCGCCAGCCTGCGCCGCTTCGACGACGACGTCCGCGAGGTCGCCAGCGGGTTCGACTGCGGGATCGTGCTCCGAGACTTCGCCGACATCAAGGACGGCGACGTGCTCGAGACCTACGCCACCCGTCAGGTCGAGCGCGAGCTGGCCTGACCGGCGCCGGAGCAATGGCCGCGGGCGGCTTCGTCGCCGTGATCGTGATCGAGCTTCACTTCCCCGACGCGGGCAGCCTGAAGAGCAGGCGCAAGGAGCTGTCCTCGATCAAGGCGCAGCTTCACGGGCGGCTCGGCGCGGCGGTGGCGGAGACCGGGAACACGGAGAAGTGGCAGCGAGCGACCTTGACGGCCGCGCTGACCGGCGGCTCGCTGCGCAAGCTCTCAGCCGCGGTCGACAACCTCGAGCGGTGGCTGCTCGCGCGCTGCCCGGACGGGGTCCGGGTGGAGCGGGTGGTGGCTTCGGTGGAGGATCTTCGCCTGTGACTTTGCAGCGTCTACGCCGGGGTGGGGGATAGGATGAGCGGCGGAAGAATGCGCCGCGTCGACGAGGCGGTGCGGGCGGTTCTGAGCGACGCGATCGCCAAGCAGCTCAAGGATCCACGAGTGGGGTTCGTGACCGTGACAGCAGTCAAGACCAGCCCAGACCTACGCCATGCCCGCGTGCTGGTGAGCGTGCTCGGCGACCAGCGGGAGCGCGAGGCGAGCATCGCGGGACTGCGCTCGGCGCACGGCTTCCTCCAGCGCCGGGTGGCCGACGAGCTGACGCTCAAGCACACCCCGGCGCTGAGCTTCGAGTACGACGAATCGGTGGAGCGCGGGATGCGGATCTCGCGGTTGATCGACCAGGAGCTCGGCTCGCGCCCGGCCCGCTCAGATGGCTGACGGCGAGCTAGCCGCCGCGCGGCGGGAGGTGCTCCGGGAGCTGCGCGAGGCCGACAAGCTGGTCGTGGTCACGCACGAGAACCCCGACGGCGACGCGCTCGGTTCACTGGTCGCGATGCAGGAGATCCTGACCGCGGTCGGCAAAGACTGCCTGGCGTTCATCGACGCGCGCGAGCTTCCGCTGCCACCCGAGTACCAGTTCCTGTCGCTCCCCGGCTTGGTCAGCGCCCCGCCCCCGGACATCGACGAGCGCACGATCGTGTTCCTGGACTGTGGCAATCTCGAGCGCAACCCGGCAGAGGCGTTCAGGCGTCCCGGGACGCACCTGCTGAACATCGACCACCACCACGACAACACACACTTCGGGACGGTCAACCTGGTGGTACCCGACGCCTCGTGCACGGCCGAGATCGTGTGGGAGCTGATGCAGGAGCTGGCGGTCCCACCCAGCCCGACGATCGCGCAGGCGCTGTACGTCGGCCTGATCACCGACACCGGGCGCTTCATGTACGAGAACACGGGCACCCGCGCCCATCTGATGGCGGCGGCGCTGATCGAGGCGGGGGTCGCCGTCCACGGCATCTACCGGCGGGTGTACGAGGGCGTGCCGTACGGGAAGCTCGCGCTGCTGGCCCGTGGCCTGACGAACGTCGAGCGCTATGACCAGGGCCGCCTGACCGTGACCGTGTTGCGGGCGCAGGACTTCAGCGAGTCGGGCGCGGAGGAGAGCTACTCCGAAGGGGTGATCGATCACCTCCGGGCCGTGCAGGGCACCAAGCTCGCGGCGCTGGTCCGGGACCGGATCCTCGACGGCGACGGCGATCGCCAGCGCAAGGTCTCGCTGCGGGCCGGCGACGACCAGCTCGACGTGTCCCGGATCGCCCGCGCGCAGGGGGGAGGCGGCCACCGCCAGGCGGCCGGGTTCACGACCGCCATGTCCCACGATGAGCTGGTGGGGTTCCTGCGCCGGGAGCTCGCGGCGCAGCTTTGAGCCGGTCGCGGCCGCGCGGGGGAACGGGGGCGGGGGCGCTCGCGGGCGTGATCCTGTACGACAAGCCCCCCGGGGTGACCTCGCACGACGTCGTCGCTTCGGTCCGGCTAAAGCTCGAGCGAAGGGTTAGGGTGGGCCACGCTGGGACGCTCGACCCGTTCGCCCGCGGACTGCTGCTGGTGCTGCTCGGCCAGGCCACCCGCGTGCAGCGGTTCCTGATGGCGCTGCCGAAGACCTACGAGGCGACCGCACGCTTCGGCGCGGTGTCGAGCACCGGCGATCCCGAAGGCGAGATCGTGTCTACCGGGGTGGTCCCGAGCGGCGAGCTGGAGCTGCCGACGGGGCGGCTGCGCCAGCGGCCGCCCGCCTACTCGGCGCTCAAGGTCGGCGGCAGGCGCGCGTACGCGCTGGCTCGAGCTGGGGTAGAGGTCGAGCTCGCCGAGCGCGAGGTCGAGGTGTACAGATTCGAGCAACGCTGGCACGACCGGGACCGGCGAGAGTTCCTGATCGAGTGCTCGTCGGGCACCTACGTGCGGAGCCTGATCGCCGCGCTCGGCGACGCCTACTGCGAAGCGCTGCGGCGAACGAGGATCGGGCCCTTCGAGCTCGCCGACGCCGACCCCGAACGGGTGATCCCGCTCGACGAGGCGCTCGCGTTCCTGCCGGAGATCCGGCTCGACCCAGCCGCCGCCCTGCGAGCCGGCAACGGGGCCGCGGTCGCCGGGA
>JAFAZB010000484.1 GCA_019240015.1 Solirubrobacterales bacterium | reverse complement strand
AGCAAATCGGTTGCAGCACGCACGCCGTCGTATCCCATCCGGAACGGATCCTGCGAGATCAGCCCGGAGACGATGCCCTCCGTCACACCGCTGACTTCGTCAGGCGAGGTGTCCCATCCGACGATCTTGACCTTGCCGGTGCGATGCGCGATCCGAGCGGCCTCGACGGCCCCGATGTCGCTCGCTTCGTTGGCGGCGAACATTCCCTTCAGATCCGGATTGGCCGTCAGGATGTTCGACGATACGGTGAGAGCCGTGTTGTAGTCGTTCTGGCTGTACTGGAGCCCGACCAGGTGCAGCTTCGGGTAATGCTTGAGCTCCTGCTCAAAGCCCTGCACCCGCTGGTCGTTTGTCTGCGAACCGGCGTGAAAGGCGATGATCGCGACCTTGCCGCCCTGGGGACCGATCGCCTTCGCCAGCTCCTTGGCGGCGAGCTGGGCGCCGCTGATGTTGTCGGTGGCGATCAGCGGCACGTTTGCGGGCTGGGGCGTGGTTCCGGAATCGATCGAGACTGTCTTGATGCCCGCCTTCGTCGCGTTATCCGAGGTCTCGCTCATCGCCGTGGCGTCCGTGGCGGCGTACACCAGGCCGTTTACACCCTGGGCGATGTAGTTATTGAGCAGATTGAGCTGGCCGACCACGTCGGTCTCGTCGGTGACGCCATTCCAGGTGATCTTGACGCCGGGTAACTGCGCCGCAGCGCACTCGGCGCCGAGGTGCACCTTGGACCAGTAGTCGAGACCCACGGACTTGGGGACGACCGCGATGTGCACCGGCGGCGTCTTCTGGAGCGTGACGTTCGCCTTGTGATCTTTAACCACCGCGCACCCGGCAGCCAGCAGAGCAAGAGCAAGAACGGCGGTAAGAAGGAGCCTATGCGGGCGCACGGGCGCTCCTCTGCGGACCGGCACCGTCGCCGCCCTCCTCCGCCTCGCCTCCGCGGCGGCCGTGCTCCGCTTCCGTGGCCGCCTGGAGCCGCCGCCGGCGGACCTGATCCCACCACACTGCCAACCAGATGATCACGCCGATGATCACCTGCTGCCAGTACTGCGTGATGTTGAGCAGGACGGCGCCGTTGGTGATTACCGTCATCAGAAAGGCTCCGATCATCGTCCCGCCGATCGTGCCCACGCCACCGAACAGGCTGGCGCCGCCGATCACGCACGCCGCGATCGCGTTGAGCTCCAGGCCGATGCCGTAGTTCGGCTGGCCGGAATGCACCAGCGACGCGGCAATCATCCCGCCGAAGCCGGCGAGTGCACCCGAGATTACGTATACAGCGACCTTGTAGCGGTTGATCGGAATGCCCGAGATCCGCGCCGCGTCCTCGTTTGAGCCGATGGCGTAGGCGTAGCGTCCGAGCTTTGTGCGGCTGAGAATGATGTGACCGGCGATCGCCAGCACGATCAGGTACACGAGCGGCAGTGGGATCGGCCCGATCTGGCCTTCGCCGAACAGCCGGAAGTTCTTTGGCAACCCGTAGACCGCGTTCTCGCCTCCCACTATGAACGTCAGTCCCCGGGCGACCCCCAACATGCCCAGTGTGGCGATGAACGGCGGCAGTCTGAATTGCGTGACAAGCGCTCCGTTGACCACTCCGATTGCTGCGCCGATCAGGACTCCGATGAGGATTCCAGGCACGATCGGGAAGCCCGCCTTGGCGATGGCCATCGTTCCCAGCACGCCACCGAGGCCGGCCACGGAGCCAACGGAGAGGTCGATGCCGGCGGTCAGAATTACCAGCGTCTGCCCCAGGGCGACGATCGCCACGATCGACACCTGCACGCCGATGTTGAACAGGTTGTTGGATGTCAGAAAGTAGGGCGAGGCGATGCTGAGGGCGATGAAGATGATGATCAACCCGCCCGCGGCCGCCAGCTGAGAGACGACGTCACTCAGCCTGTCGCGAATTCCCTCGGGCAGTCGTAGGCCGGCTCCCGGGCGCGGTGATGCTCCGACGTTGGTGCTCATGCAGCCTCCTTTTCCATGCCCGACGCCAGCGCCATGATGCGCTCCTCGTCGAACTCGTCCCTCGTCAGCTCCCCGACCGTCTTGCCGTCGCGTACGACGATGATCCGGTCACACATGTTGGTCAGCTCCGGCAGGTAGGAGCTGATCAGAACGATCGCCCGCCCCTGAGCGGCGAGGTCGCCCATGAGCTTGAAGATCTCGGCCTTGGCGCCCACGTCGATCCCGCGGGTGGGCTCATCGAAGAACAGGACGCGGGCGTGAGTCTCGAGCCACTTGGCCACCACCACCTTCTGTTGCGTCCCGCCGGATAGAGACTCCACCGCCCGACGCAGCGAGGGGGTGCGGATGTCGAGCTCATCGCGACGCTTTCGCGCGACCTCTCTCTCCGTCCCGCGGTCGATCCAGATGCCGGGGCCGGGAATGCGCGCCAGCGTCACGTTCTGCTCCACCGACAGCTGCATCGCCAGCCCCTCGCCCTTGCGGTCCTCGGTGAGATAGCCGATGCCGGCGTCGATCGCCTCGCGGGGCGAGTTCAGCTTGAGCTCCTCGCCCTCGAGCTCGACCCGGCCGGCCGAGATCGGATCGGCCGCGAACACGGCGCGC
>JAFAZB010000340.1 GCA_019240015.1 Solirubrobacterales bacterium | reverse complement strand
CGCGGCCAGGCGCGCGCGCGGCCCGGCGCGCGAGGGACCCCCGCCCCGCCCCGCCCCGCCAGGCGCGCGCGCGGCCGGCGCGCGCGAGGGACCCCCGCCCCGCGCCCCCGGACCCGCCTACAACCTCACCAGATTCCCGACCTGCAGCCCGCGCGTCACGCCGCGCAGGTCGATGAACAGCTCGGAGGCGGCTGCGAGCGCCTGGTGATCGATCCCGGGGTGCGCGGTGACCAGCACCACCGCGTCCGCGTCGGCGGTCGCGTCATCGAGCGGGACGCTGTCGAGGGCGAGCTCGGGTAGCGCGGGGACGAACGGGTCGTGGTAGGCGACGACCGCGCCGCGCTCGCTGAGCACGTGCATGATCCGCAGCGCCGGCGACTCGCGAATGTCGCCCACCCCGCCCTTGTAACTGACTCCCAGGATCGCGACCTTGGATCCCTTGACGGGCTTTGCGGCGTCGTTCAGCGCCCGCTCGATCCGCTCCACACAGTGGTAGGGCATCTGCTGGTTGATCTTGCCCGCGAGCTCGATGAACTCGGTCGACATGTGGAACTCGCGCGCGCGCCAGGTGAGGTAGAACGGGTCGACCGGCAGGCAGTGCCCGCCCATCCCGGGCCCCGGCTCGAAGCGCATGAACCCATAGGGCTTGGTGGCGGCGGCGTCGACGACCTCCCAGATGTCGATCCCCATTCGATCCGAGAGGATCGCCAGCTCGTTGACCAGCGCGATGTTGACCGAGCGGAAGATGTTCTCGAGCAGCTTGGTCATCTCGGCCGACTCCGGTGTGGAGACCCGCACGATCTCCCGGCAGACCCTTCGGTACAGCTCCTCGGCCCGGTCGCCGCACTGGACCGTCATCCCTCCGATCACCTTGGGCGTGTTGAGCAGCGTGTAGTCGGTCCGGCCTGGATCGACCCGCTCCGGCGAGAAGGCCAGACTCAACCCTTCCCCCACGCGCAGGCCGGATCCGTGCTCGAGCAGCGGCGCGAGCCGCTCGCGGGTGGTGCCGGGGTAGGTGGTCGACTCGAGCACCACCAGCTGGTCGCGCTGGAGGACTTGGCCGAGCGCCCGCCCGGCCGCCATCAACGCGCCGAGGTCGGGCTCCCGATTCGCGCTCAGCGGGGTCGGCACGCAGATCAGCACGGCCTCGGTCCTGGCCAGCGGCGCGTAGTGGGTGGTCGCTTCGATCGCGTCCCCCACCGCCCGTAGCCGCTCTGAGGGGATGTCCTCGATGTACGACTCGCCCGCCGCGATCGCCGCCACCTTGCTCTCGTCGACGTCGACCGCGACCACCCGCTCCCCGGCCTCGGCGAACGAGACCGCAAGCGGGAGCCCCACATATCCGAGGCCGATCACTCCGATGGACATCTGGCGGGCCAGATTAGCGATGACCGGGGTGCCGAGCGGGCGATCGTTCCCGTGCGGCTGGTTCGGGCGTCAGACGTGCGCCTCGCGCCGCGTCGCCGTCTGATCGATCGCGGTGCGGGGCAGCGCCGCCACGGCCTCGCCGCCCAGCTCCAAGGAGCGGTCGGCTGCCTCCGTGACCCGTACCACGTCGCGCGCCAGGCGGGTATGGCGTGCCTGGGCGTTGCCGAGCAGCGCCGCCTGCGCGAAGTCCTCGAGCTCGGCCTGGAGCGGCTCGTGGCTCTCGAGCTTCGGCGAGACGATGTCCCCCGTGCGGTAGGAGAGCTGATACTCCCCGAACGTCTCCGGATCCTTGTACACGACGCCGTGGTCATAGATCCGGACCGGCTCGGCGGCCCCGTCGTCATAAACGACCATCTTCTCGCTGCCGACCAGGACCGTGCGCCTGAGCTTGCTCGGAGAGAGCCAGCTCAGCTCCACGTTGGCGACCAGGCCAGACGCGAAGTTGAGCGTCACGAACGCCACATCGAAGATCCCGGTCACGACCGAGGCGCGGCCCGTCGCGCGCACGGTCTCGGGCATCTCGCCCAGCCAGTAGAGCAGGATCGAGAAGTCGTGGGGACCGAGGTCCCAGACGACGCTCACGTCGCGCTGGTGCAGTCCGAGATTCACGCGGCTCGAGGAGATGTAGTAGATCTCGCCGAGCACCTTTTCCTCGATCAGCCGCTTCACGGCGCGTACCGCGGGGCTGTAGACGAACGTGTGCCCACACATC
>JAFAZB010000292.1 GCA_019240015.1 Solirubrobacterales bacterium | reverse complement strand
ACGCTGCCCGGGTCGCACAGCGCCTCGAGCCGCGCCAGCGGACCGAGCCGAGCGGCCTCCTGGGGGAGCGTCGCCGTGCTCACGCCGAGGCCCCTCTTAGCACCAGCGCCACGTTGTGGCCGCCGAACGCGAACGAGTTGGAGATCGCGGCCGGCGGGTGGCCGTTGTCGATCAGCAGCGGTCGCGCCTCTCCCGGAACGTAGTCAAGGTCGAGCTCGGGATCGGGCTCCTCGTACCCGAGCGTGGGCGGTATCACCCGCGTCTGGAGCGTCAGCACGGTGGCGACGGCCTCAACCGCGCCGGCCGCGCCGAGCAGGTGCCCGATCGTCGACTTGGTCGAGGACACGGGGATTCGCTTGGCCCGCTGCTCGCCGAGCGCGCGCTTGATCGCGACCGTCTCGGCGGCGTCGTTGAGCTGTGTGGAGGTGCCGTGGGCGTTGACGTATGAGACGTCGTCGGCGCTCAACCCGGCATCGCTCAGCGCGAGCTCGATCGCCCTCGACGCGGGGCCCCCACTCGGCTCCGGGGCGGTGAGGTGGAAGGCATCTGAGGTCGAGCCGTAGCCGGCGACCTCGCCGAGGATCGTGGCGCCGCGGGCCTTCGCGGCCTGCGCTTCCTCGAGTACCAGGATCCCCGCCCCCTCCCCCATCACGAAACCATCGCGCCGCGCGTCGAACGGCCTCGAGATGCCGGTCGGAGACAGCGCTTGCAGCGAGTTGAAGCACGCGAACCCGAACTCGGTCAGGGTCGCCTCGGCCCCGCCGCAGACCACCGCGTCGGCGTCGCCGTACTGGAGCATCCGCAGCGCCGAGCCGATCGCGTGGGCCCCGCCCGAGCAGGCGGACACGACTCCGTACATCTGGCCCTGGAGCCCGTACTTCATCGACACCGCGGCCGCGGCGGCGTTCGGCATGTACTGGGGGATCCCCAGCGGCGAGACGTTCTTGGCGCCTCTGTCCCGCATCACGTCATGCTGGGTCTCGACGGTCTCGATGCCGCCGATTCCGGTGGCCACGATGCAGCCGACGCGCAGGGGGTCGTACGGCGACTGCTCGCCCCAGGCCTGGTCGATCGCCTCGCCCGCCGCGACCAGCGCGAACTGCGAGAACCGGTCGAGCCGCCGCGCCTCCTTGACCGACAGGCGATCCTTGGGATCGAACTCGCGGCACGCGCCCGCTCCCCCGTCGATCCCGCACTCCCCCGCCGCCCACCGCTCGTGCAGCGGGGCTGCACCGATGCCGAGCGGCGTGACCGCGCCGATGCCGGTGACGACGACCTGCTTCTTGTCCGCGCCTGCCACTACTCCGCCCGCTCGACGATCAGGTCGATCGCGTCGCCGACCGTCTTCAGCTCTTTCATGTCCTCGCCCTTGAGCACGACGCCGTAGTCGTCCTCGACCACTTGGGCGAGCTCGACGAGGTCGAGCGAGTCGATGTCGAGCTCCTCGAAGGTCGCCTGGCGAGTGATCTGGCTCTGGTCGGGGCCGAAGCTCGCCAGCGTCTCGATCACGCGACTCTCGACCTGCTGTGTGGTTACCGTCGCCACTTTTCAACGCTCCTTTTGTTTGTTTTCATGCCGCAAGTCCACCGTCCACGGTGAGGACCGCGCCGGTCACGTAGCTGGCCTCCTCGGAGGCTAGGAACCGCACGCAGGCGGCCACCTCGTCGGGGCTTCCGGCGCGCCGGGCCGGCACCGCCTCCAGCAGCTGCTTTGAGACCTCGGCGGTCATCTCGGTGTCGATCCAGCCGGGAGCGACCGCATTGATGGTCACCCCGCGCCGCGCCACCTCAACCGCGGCGGTCTTGGTCAGCGCGATCAGCCCGGCCTTGGCGGCCGCGTAGTTGGCCTGGCCTGGGTTGGCTCGCAGCCCGACCACCGACGAGATGTTCACGATCCGGCCGCTGCGGGCGCGGAGCATCGGCACCAGCGCCCTGCGGGTGAGACGGAAGGCGGCGGTCAGGTTGGTGTCGAGAACTGAACACCACTGCTCGTCGTCCAGCGATGGGGTCAGGTCATCGGCGCTGATGCCGGCGTTGTTGACCAGCACCAGCACGGGCGCGGCGAACTCGGATTCGAGCGCTTCGAACAGCGCATCGGCGGCGCCGACTTCGGTCACGTCGGCCTCGAGCACCGCCGCCCGGTGCCCGTCGCGCTCGATCTCGGAGGCCACCGCTTCGGCGCCGTCGCGATCGGTGCGGTAGTTGACGCCCACCGGCCAGCCGTCGCGCGCCAGCGCGCGCGCGATCGCGGCGCCGATCCCACGCGAGGCGCCGGTCACGAGCGCGCTGCCCTCACGCTGACGCGGTGACTCAGCCACGGCTCTCGGCACCCCACTCGATCACGCCGCCGGCCCAGGTGAACCCCGCCCCGAACGCGCTCAGCAGCACACGCGAACCGGGCCGGAGCCGCCCGTCCCGCTCGGCGATCGCCAACGCCACCGGCAGCGTCGCCGCGGAGGCGTTGCCGAGCGACTCGATGCAGTCGACAACGCGTTCGGGATCCAGCCCGAGGCGCTCGCCGAGCGCCCGGGTGATCCGCGCGTTGGCCTGGTGGTAGACGAACAGGTCGATCTCCTCGAGCTTCACCCCGGCACGCGCGACTGCCTCCAGCGTCACCTCGCCCATCCTCGCGACCGCGTGGCGAAACACCTCGGGGCCGTCCATCCTGACCTTGCGGTCGGAGTGCCTGGCGATGATCGTCTCCCCGTGCGAGCCGTCGGCGCCGAGCACGATCGGCCCGATCGCACCGCGGGCTTGATCGGCCGGACCGAGCACGACCGCGCCGGCGGCGTCCGCGAACAGCGGCGCGGTGCGCTTGTCCTCGTAGTCGACGATCCGCGTCACGAAGTCCGCGCCGATCAGCAGCACGTACCTGGCCCGACCGCACTCGATCTGGCCCGTGCCGAGCGCCAGGCCGTACATGAAGGCGGTGCACGCCGCGCCGACGTCGCACGCGCCGGCGCGCGTGGCGCCCAGCGCGTGGGCCACGAGCGGGGCGGTGTTGGGCGTCAACTCGTCCTGGCTCAGCGTCGCGACGATCACCAGATCGAGCTCCTCGGCGTCGACTCCGGCGCCGGCCAGGGCTCGCGCGCCCACCCTCGTCGCGTAGTCGCTGAGCCGCTCGTCGGGCTCGGCCCGGCGTCGCTCGCGGATCCCGGTGCGAGAGATGATCCAGTCCTCGCTGATCCCGAGCTGCTCGGCGAGGTCGGCGTTGGTCAGGCGGCCCTCCGGCAGCTCGGTCGCCACCGACATGATCGTTGCCGCGCGGGCCCCGACGGGCTCCACGCCGCGCCCGTCGCGATCGGCTGCGAGCGTGTGCTCAAGCATGGGCCAGCTCGACGTCTTTGAGCGTCCGCTTGACGAGGCCCGTGAGCACGCGCCCGGGGCCCACTTCCACGAACCGGTCGGCGCCCAGCTCCCGCAGCGCCAGCAGCGTCTCGCGCCACCGCACGGGGCTGGTGAGTGCCTCGGCCAACCGCGCCCGCACGTCGTCGAACGGCGCCGCGGTGACCGCGGAGAGCACCTGCACGCGGGGCGGCGAGATCTCGACGCGCGCCAGTGCGGCGGCGAACTCGGGCACGGCGGCGGCCATCATCGGCGAATGAAACGCGCCGCTGACCGGGAGCTCGGTGGCGCGCAGACCAGCCTCGCCGGCTTGTGCCGCCGCGCGCGGCAGCGACGCCTTGGGCCCTGAGAGCACCACCTGCTGGGGCGAGTTGTCATTCGCGACCGAGAGCCCGTGGGCCTCCGCCAGCTCGGGCGCTCCTGCGGCGGCGCCGGGGCCGAGCAGCGCGAGCATCCCGCCGTCTCCGGCTCGTTCGCCCGACTCCTGCATCAAACGGCCGCGCAGGGTTACGAGCTCGAGCCCATCGCGCTCGCGCAGGCTTCCCGCCGCCACCAGCGCGGCCAGCTCGCCGAGCGAGTGGCCCGCCATCAGGTCCCCCTGGGGGCGCCCCAGCGCCTCCCAGCCGGCGAGGCTCGCGCAGAAGATCGCCGGTTGCGCGAAGTCGGTGCCCTGCTCGGCGCGCGGGAACGGGTCCTCGCCGACGACTTGCGCGGCCAGCGCCAGCAAGTCGGGGCGCCGCTCCGCGACGAGGTCTCGCATGTCCGCGGTCTGCGAACCCTGGCCCGGGAATAGGACCGCCGTTGCGGACATCAGCGGCGGGGCTGCGCGGTTGCGTAGTGCATCGTTTCAACCTACGCACCGACCATCGCGTGGATACAGGCCCAGAGCACACTTCCCCCCGTTCGGGGGGAGCGATAGCCTCCGGCGAGCGTTATGAGCCTGCCTGAGCCGAGCCCCACCTCTGCAGCGCTGGTCACTGGCGCTTCGGCCGGGATCGGAAGCGCGATCGCCGGCGAGCTCGCCTCCCGGGGCCACGGCTTGGTGCTCGTCGCCAGGCGCAAGGAGCGCCTCGACGAGCTTGCATCCGAGCTCGCCGCCAAGCACCAGATTCGGGCCGAGACGATCTCGTGCGACCTCGGCAAGGCGGCCTCCCGCCAGCGCCTCCCGGGCAGGATCTCCGAGCTGGGGCTGGAGGTCGAGGTCCTCGTCAACAATGCCGGCTTCGCGACCGGGGGCCCGTTCCACGAGGCCGATCCCGCGCGGGAGCTCGAGCAGGTGCGGGTGCTGGTAGAGGCCGTGGTCGCGCTCAGCTCGGCGTTCGTCCCCGCGATGGCAGAGCGGGGACGGGGCGCGGTCCTGAACGTCGCCTCCACGGCGGGCATGCAGCCACTTCCCTACTCGGCCGGCTACTCCGCCGCCAAGGCCTACGTGCTGACCTTCTCCGAGGCCCTTCACCACGAGCTGCGGGGACGCGGGGTGACCGTCACCGCGCTCGCGCCCGGCCCGGTGTCGACCGACTTCTGGGAACTCGCCGGCTGGGAGGTGAACAGCGGCCAGTCGTTCGAGAACGCCGTACCTCGCCCCGCCTGGATCACCCCCGAGCAGGCCGCGCGCGCGGGGGTAGAGGGATTGGAGTCAGGGCGCAGGGTGGTGGTTCCGGGACTGCCCGTGCGTGCCGCAATGCTCGCCTCCCGGTACGTCCCGCACGCGCTCAAGCTGCCCACGGTGGCGTGGGTGATGCGACCCAAGTAGCGCCGGGCTCCCCGGCCCTGGACGCCCCGCCCGCCCCGCCGCGCTTCCCGGCCCTGGACGCCCCACCCGCCCCGCCGCGCTCCCCGGCCCGCGCCGAGCGCCGTCCCTTACCCCAGCAGCCCGATCCGCTGCGCGCGCTGCACCGCCTCGGCGCGGTTGCGCGCCTGCAGCTTGCGGTACAGCGCGCTCGTGTGCTCCTTGACGGTGTGCGGAGAGAGGTACAGACGCTCGGCGATCTCCCGGTTGGTGGAGCCGGCCGCGATCAGGTCGAGCACCTCCCGCTCGCGCTCGCTCAGCAGCGGCGCGGGCTGCTCGGCCTTGGGCGCGAACATCGTCATCCCCAGCCCCACCATCCGCACGGCGCTCGCCACCTCGTGCGCGTCCCAGTCCTTGGACACGAACCCCGACGCCCCCGCGGCTCTGGCGGCCGCCGGCGACATCCGGCCGGCGCCCGAGATCAGTAGCACCCGGGTCGACGGCGAGACCTTACGAATCGACGCGCATACGTCGGCCCCCGACTCGCCGACCAGGAACAAGTCCACCAGCGCCACGTGCGGCGCGAACGTGCGCACCAGCTCGAGCGCCTCGGCGCCCGTGCGCGCCGCTAGACAGCGTTCGACCCAGGGCTGCTCCCCGAGCAGTACCCGGAAACCCCAGTGCACCACGTCGTGGTCGTCGACCACCAGCACCCGCAGCCGCCGGTCATCGGGCCGCTGGCGGGCGAGTCCGCGGCCCATCAGCCGTCCTCCCGCTTGAGCGGCACGACCAGGCGGACCCGCCACCGGCCGCTCTCGGGGGCCCCGAACTCGACCATCCCTCCCTGCTGGAGCGCTTCGAACGCTGCCA
>JAFAZB010000107.1 GCA_019240015.1 Solirubrobacterales bacterium | reverse complement strand
CGCGGCGGCGCCCCCGCCGTCTGCGTGCGTGCCGCACATCCGCAGGAACGCCGAGTCGTCGGGATCCGCCGGGAAGCTCCGCGTTTGAAGGTAGGCGCGCAGCTCCTCGCACAGCTCCGCGGCGGTCTCGCGCGCGACCGCCGCCCGTCCCAGCAGCGCCTGCGCGTCGGGAGATGGTCGCCAGAAGCGGAGCAGGACGAACGTAGGCCTGCCCGCCGCCAGCGCCTGCAGCAGCGTCGTCGACGGGAAGTCGAGCAGCACCGCGTCGCACCATGCCAGCAGCTCGGCGAACGTGGGGCGCGCTCTCGCCACCTGGAGCGAGCGAGACTCGCGAACGCCCTGCGCCCACGGCGGATCGCCGTCGGGGTGGAGCTTGATCCGCACCTCGCAGCGCCCCGCGGCGGACCACTCGGTGAGCGCCGCGGCGATCGTGCGCTGGTCGCGATACAGCCAGCGATCGGATAAGCCGGGCGCGAACCCGAGATACCAGTCGTTGCGGTAGTAGTTGGTCGTCGCGTAGACCACCCGTACGGTGCCGCTGGGCGGGCGGCAAGCACGCGGGCGCTCACCGATCGCGTCCAGCGTGGCCGACCCGACTCGCGCCACGCTCACCTGCGGCCCGCGAGCGCGGCCACGCTCATACGCCCGCGCCGACTCTTCGCCGAAAGCGAGCACCAGGTTCGCGGTCATCATGTCGGTGAACTGCCGGAATTGGGAGATCTCGCCTCGGTTGGTGACCATCCCGTGCTGCCAGGTGAGCACCGGGAGGCCGCTGCCTCTGGCGAGCTGGTTCAGCATGTGCCCGGTCCCGGCCGACACCGATCCGCGCAGCACCGCCCGCACGCGGTGGCGGCGGCGCACCGCGCCGATCCGGCGCGCGATCATCGCCGCCGCGGTCGCGGATTGCCGCCAGATCGCGGCGAGCCGCTCGGCGAGCAGCGGGTAGAGCGAAACGCCCTCGACCACGAACAGCGACCCCAGCTGTGAGGCGATCAGCGAGTCGAGCGCCTCGTCTCTGCCGGCCAGCCGCAGCGGCGGCGCGAAGCGAGCCTCGAGCGCGAACAGCGGCCGCAGCCCCGTGCGGCGGATCGCGGCCAGCGCCGCGGCCCACTCCGGGCCTCCCTGGACCAGCAGCACGCTCTCGCCTCGGCCGAGGAGCGCCCTGGGCACGCCGCCCTGGCGGAGGCTCATCGCCAGCGTGGTGAGCGTCACCGAGGAGCCCACCAGCCGCCGGGCGAGGTTCCGGGCGCTGGCGCGCCGGGCCGGGCCGGGGTCAGCGAGCAGGTCGGCTTCGCGACCGCCGGTGATCAGTGCCAACACCCGTCCCCACAGCGTCTCCTGGCTCGAGAACAGCAGCTCCGGGTCGGTGGGTGCTTGCGGCGGGCGAACGTGAATCGCGGGCGTGGCCCCGGGGTGGGCCGCGAGCACCCGTCGCAGCTGGAGCGTCCTGGCCGCGAGCGAGTCGAACATCATGATCAGCGGGAAGATGTGGAACTGAAACGGCGCGATCGACCGCTCGGCGAGCTCGGGGGCTCGCTCGAGCAGCGCTCGGTCAAGCTCGGAGCAAAGCCGCTGCACCCGGCGGTGAAGCTCGGCGCAGAGCTCGGCCAGCTCCGACCAGCGGTGATAGTCCTCGGGGATCGCGTATCGGAGCCCCTGGCGCTCCAGGGCGTTCATCGCCGAAGGCCCCAAGGCGATCCAGCGGTCTTGCCGTTCGCCGCTTCGTCGGGCCAGCAAATCGGCGACGTGGCGCTCGTCTTCGACCAGCAGCAGCCGCGGCGCGGAGCTCATCTACCGCCGGGCGGGCCGCTCCCGGGCGCGAGCAGCTCGTCGGCGATTCGATCGCGCGGGCGTCCATCTCGGAATGGATCGAGCCGGACGATCTGCTCGCGGTTGACCGCGGCGTATCGGTCGTAGTCGCGCCGGGCGAGCTCGAACACTTCGAGCAGCTCCTCGGGACTCGAGGCGATCAGGTGCGGAAGGCCCCGAAACGGCTCGCCTCCGCCGCGCATCGGGTTGTAGAAGATCGTCCGCTTCTCGAGCAGCAGGGCGTCGGCCCCAGGCGTGGTCCAAGCGGACGCGATCACGATGTCCGAGTCGCCGATCACCCGCGACACGTCGTGCCTGGCCAGGCGCAGGAACTCGAAGTTTCCGTGCCGCGAGCAGCATCGCTCACGCAGCGCCGGGTCGGCGAGCAAGTGATCGACGTCCTCCGGATCCTTCGTCTTGACGCGGAAGCTGCACTCCGGATGGCGGCGCGCGAGCTCGGCGCAGACGCCCACGAGCTCGGCGACGTCGTGTGACGCATACAGGCTTCCGCCCAGCTCGGAGGTGAAGATCGAGACGACCGGCTGCGCGCGCCGGGTTGGCGGCCGCGCAGGGCTTCCGTCGTTGTCAAGACAGCCGACCGCCACGACCCGGTCGATGTAGCGGTTTCGGTCTGGGAGGAACTCGCGCCAGCCCGGACCCCAGGCCAGGTACACGTCGTAGCAGTCAAACGCGTCCTCGTACACGGTGTCGTAGGTCGCGCGGTTCTGGTATCCGACGCAGCGCGAGCCGAACCTGCGTGCCAGCCCGGTGAGCACCGCGCTGTCGAGCCGGCTGCCGGTGTCCCCATTGGGTGTCTGGGTGTGCATCACGGTGCTCGGCGTGAACGAGTCGAAC
>JAFAZB010000519.1 GCA_019240015.1 Solirubrobacterales bacterium | reverse complement strand
CCACAGAGAACGCCTCGGAAGCCGTGACCATCTGTGAGCGCGGGCGCAAGGCCCTGTTCGCCGACGATCTTGGTCTGTCGATGCGCTTCTCGATGTCATCTGTCACCCGTTCACCTGGGCTGAGATCGACCGCTTCGCGGACGGGAGACTGCTGACCCACGGCGGCTACTGCTAGGTGCTGGTCATCGTCTTGCACACCGGACGAAGGATCCCGGTGAGCTGCTCCCAGCGAATCGGGCAGGCTGACGCGGAGATCCTCGCGACTATCCGGAAGGTGGCCGACCAGCACGAGATACCCGCCGACCTGACCGGCCTCCCGATGACCGACGACGGCCGACCGGTTTCTACGGGTCTCTACAAGGATCCCGGCGGCCGGGCCGCCCTGCGGTACTGGGACGGCACGCAATGGTCGCCGCTCCTCCCCCTGCGCTTGAGGAACGCGGGCTGGCGATGGGACCGGACGAAAGGGAAAAGTGCAGGCCTCCAGTCCGACTTTCCGGTGGCGGACGGGTGCTGGACGTACGTGACGGCTGCGCTGCTGGCTGTCGGGTTGACGATCCGGCTGGGGTGGGATCACGGGTCGTCTCACCGGTACGTCGATCCGCGCGACTGGTTTATCGCCGCCCGGATCGCCGTGGCGCTCGCCTGCGCGATCCCCGGGAGGGCTTGGACGTTCTATCGCAAGCTTGATAAAGCTTCTAGAACTTCCGCTGACCGATAGCGGGGAGGGTTATCTCGGCTGTGGTGCCCGCCTCCGCCGCGGTGCGGATCTCTAGGGTGCCGCCCATCGCCTGTGTGAGGGCGCGGGCGACCACGAGGCCGAGGCCCGCACCCGGCTCCGCCGAACCTTCGGCGCCGAGCCGGTCGAACGGGGTGAACAGCCGGCTCATCATCTCCGCTGGGATCCCCCGGCCCGAGTCCCGGACGGCCACGGTCACCGCAGACGCGCCGGAGTCCTGCGCCCCGACCTCCACCCAGCCGCCCGCGCGGTTATAGCGGACGCCGTTGGTGACCAGGTTGATCAGCACCTGGCGGAGCCGGCGCCGGTCGGCGCGGACCGCGCCCCGCCCGGACGCAGCGGCGGGCCGCAGGGCGACGTTGTGCTCTGCGGCCAGCGGGGCCAGCAGGGCGAGCACCTCATTGAGCAGGCCGCACAGCTCGACCGGCTCGACCTGGATCGGCAGCGCGTCGGCTTCGATCTTCGCGATGTCGAGCAGGTCGTCGACCATCGAGAGCACGTGATCGGTCGCCGCGCCGATGTGCTCGAGCGCCGCCTGCCTGCGGTCCGGCGGCAGGTCCAGGGTGCGCAGCAGCTCGGTGAACCCGGTGATCGCCTGCAGCGGGGTGCGCAGCTCGTGGTTGAGCGCCGCGACGAACTCGGATTTCGCCTGGCTGGCGGCCTCCGCCGCCGCGCGTGCGACCTCGGCCTCGCGCCGCGCGCGCCGCTCCCGCTCGGCCGCCCGGCGCTGGGTGATGTCGAGCAGGTTCACGCTCAGGTTCACCGGGACGCCGTCCGCACCGCTCACGACCGACGCTGCCACGGCGAGGTCGATCGTGCGACCGTCGGTGTGCCGTGCCGTCGCCTCGTAGTGCACGCTGCCCGCCCGGCCCCGGGCGAGCCGCTCGAGCTGCCCCGCCGTGCCTGCCGTCGGGATTACGACGTCGTCGAGGGCGCAGCCGAGCAGCTGGGACTCCGCGCGGCCGAGCATGTCTCGCAGTGCGCGATTGACCCGCACTATCCGGCCGTCGACCCCGGCCAGCACCATGCCCACGGCGTTGTCCTCGAACGCTCTGCGGAAGCGGTCTTCGCTCTCCGCGAGCGCCCCGAACAGCCCGGCGTGGTCGATCGCGACCGACGCCAGGTGCGAGAAACGGTCGACGAGCCTGCGCTCGCGAAGCGGCGGGCGGTGCGGCTGGTCGTGGTAGACCGCGAACGTGCCCACGATCCCTGTGCGGCCCTGGATCGGGCTCGACCAGCAGGAGCGCATCCCGTGCGGCGTCGCGACATCACGGAACCGCTGCCATCGCACGTCGGTGCGGATGTCGGTGGCAATGATCGGCGTGCCGAGGTAGGCCGCCGCGCCGCACGATCCCTCCTGGGGACCGACAGGTAGCCCGTCGATGCTGGCCGAGTAGGCGGTCGGCAGCGACGGAGCGGCGCCGTGGCGCAGCGTCGCCGTCGCCGGGTCGAGCAGCAGGATCGAGCAACGGCTGCCCTCGATCAGCTCCTCCAGCGCGACGACCACGCAGGTCAGGACCTCGGCTAGCGGGGTGCCCGCGGCGATCAGCTCCAGGACCGAGGTCTGCCGGCGGAGCAGGTCGAGACTGTCGGCGTGGTCGAGGTCGAAGCTCGCCCCGGTGCCGGTGGCAACTGCGTCGGTAGCGACTGCATCGGTGGCAACCTCATCCGCGCGCATCGGTTGGCTCCATGCGGTACCCGACACCGCGGACGGTCTGCACGATCGGACGGCCGTCACCGCACGAGCCGAGCTTCTGGCGCAGCCGGTGCACGTGCTCGGTGACCGTGGCCTCGCCCTGCCAGCCCTTAGCGCTGCCCCACACGTGCTGCAGCAGCTGGGCCCTGGTGAACACCTGCCGGGGATGCCGGACGAGGAAGGCCAGCAGGTCGAATTCCTTGGCCGTGAGGTCGACCGGGCGGCC
>JAFAZB010000381.1 GCA_019240015.1 Solirubrobacterales bacterium | reverse complement strand
GTCAGCGAGATGCCGGCTCCTTCCGAGATCAGCGACACGTTGGCGGCCATCGACGGATAGCTGGTCAGCCCGGCGAACCCGATCAGGCCCCAGGCCGCCAGCGTGCCGGATGCCCCCAACGCCACCGCGGTCAGCAGCGCTCGCCGGCGCCGGGTCACCGCCAGCCACACCCCGAGCGGCCAGAGGAACAGCTTGGCGACCACGGCCGCGGCGACCGCGACACCCGGGCTCCACAGCCGTTCTCGGGATCGCCAGGCGAGCGCGACGCCGAGCACGAGCAGCGGCGTCAAGGTCCCGGTGAACACGCCCGTCACGACCGGATATGAGACGAACGCGATCCCGTAGCAGCGCCAGTCGCGAACCCCGAGCAGCCACAGCGCGGCGGGGATCGCGAGCGCCGAGAACCCCACGAACAGCCCCGCCGCGAGGCCGAACGGCAGCAGGCTCAAGGGCACCGCGGCCAGCTGCACCGGCGGCAGGAACACCGGCTTGGAGAAGAACGTGTCCGGCCTGCCGCCGGCTCGCTTGATCGCCGCTTGCAGGTCGATGTAGCTCTGCTGGTAGGGGCTGTGACCGTGCAGGATCGCGCGCGCCGCGTCGTACAGGTCACCCCGGAAGTCGAACGCGAACGACCGAGGGTCCGCGATCAGCCCAATCGCCAGCGCGATCGCCCACACCGAGCAGATCCCGACCACGATCGTGACCGCGGAGCGCCGGGTGGCGAGCCCCAGCCCGCGGACCCCGACCGACCTGCCCGGCGGTGCCAGCGCTACCGACACGCGGGTTCCACGGGGCGGACAAGACGCCAGACGACGAGCGCCTCGATCACCAGATAAGGCAGCACCTCCCACTTGGCCGCGCCGGTCTGGTCGATCGGGGCGACGTAAGCCACCAGCGGCACAAACCAGATCGGTGACAGTCGGGGCGACAGCAGCGCAATCGGGATCACCAGCAGCGCCAGGTAATGCGGCCACACCATCGGCGAGGCGGTCAGCGCCGCGATCACGATCAATCCGAACGCGCGACCCTCGCCGCCCGGCTCGCGTGACGCGCGCCATGCCAGCGCCAACAAGCCGGCGGCGAGCGCGTCCGCCAATGCCAGGCCCGGCGCCGTTGAGGCGCCCAGTGCGAGCGCCCCGGACACAGCCGAAACCCCGACCGGAGCGGACACAGACGAGAGGTTGCTGAGCATCGCCGGGTACTCGGACAGCCCGCGGAAATCAATCGCCGCCCAGGCCCCGAGCGTGAGCGCCGCGGCGAGCCCGGCGGTCACGAGCAGCGCTCGCCAGCGTCTCGTGAACACGAGCCAAACGGCGAGCGTCCACGGGAACAGCTTCGCGACGATCACGGCGGCCAGCGCCGTAGTGCAGGCACGGAGATCGTCCCGCCGACGCCAGGCGATCGCCGCGCCGAGCACCAGCAACGGGCTGACGGCTCCGAGCCGAAGCCCCGAGAGCACCGGCCAGTAGCAGAACGCGACCCCGTAGCAGCGCCAGTCGCGCACCCCGAGCAGACGTAGTGCCATCAGCAGTCCCGCCACCGACAGCGCGGTGAACACCAGCGCCGCGACGTGATAGGGCAACAGCGCGAACGGGACGACCGCCAGCAGGATCGGCGCCGGGTAGACCGGTACGTCGATCACCGTCGCCGGCGCGCCCCCTGCCCGCTGGATCGCGGCCTGGAGCGCGAGATAGCCCGGTCGATACGGGCTACGTCCGTGGAGTACGTCCCTGCCGGCTTGGTACAGGCCGCCATGGAAGTCGTACAAGAGCGATCCCTTGCCGAACGTGATCGCGATCAGCGCGACCGTCGCGAGCGCCGGCAGCAGCCCGAACGCGACCAGCCCGCCCACCCGGTTCGTGGCGGCCTTCAGCCCGGCCCTGCCGAGCCACGGCCGCGGTCGACCCACCCCGGCTTCGAGGGCGCCTCTTGCCGCCAGCGAGCTGATCTGCATCCGCTGGCAGCATCGGTCGCCGGCCCGCGTCGCAGGCTCGACCTTGGTCTAGGCTCGACCTAGAGGTTCGGCTGCCGCGATCGGCGCAGACCCGTTCGCGGGCGGGGCTAGCTCGGCAACGGAGCGAGCTCGTCGGTGATGCGCCGCATCGCCTGGTCGAGCATTCCCGCCGCGAGCAGCGCATCGGCCGCGCGCGCCGCGATGTGCCCGGCGATCCCGGGTCCGGGTGCAACGGACACGGCCGCTCGCAGCAGGGTGGAGTCTCCGTCGGGGTGCGCGTCGTAGCGAGCTTCGATCCGCACCGGGCCTCTGGCGCGCAGCTCGAGCCGGCGCTGGTCGGCGCGCAAGATCTCGAGATCGAAGTCGACGCGGCGACCGATCAGCCGCCCTCCCACCCGGGCCCGGGTACCAGTCGCCAGACGCGAATCCGGGAGCCCGTCGAGGTCGAAGCCGACCGGTGACCAGCGCGCGCACGAGCGTGGCTCGGTCAGCACCTTCAGCACGCGCTCTGGTGGCGCGTCCAAGGTTGCGGCGCTGCTCCACGTGCCCATCGCTCCCCCTGGGATCGCGTGAGCCTCCCGCTCCCACGATTTGATGTTGCACATCTTATTCGAGCGTCAAGCGGAAAGTGACACTTCTCGTTGGGGGGTCACAGATTCGACGCGGTGATCTGCCGCGGTTCACGCCGCGTACTGGTCCCTAGGGATCCCGACCGCCAGGCAGAAAGGCTCCGATCATGTTGGACGGCGAGGCGCTAGCGGTCGCCACGCCACCTGGCCACTCGGCGGACCGAGGGCGTGGCTGGCTGCGTATAGAGTCGGCCCAGCAGATGGCGCCAGCGCTCCGTTCGAGACCTCGCCGCACCGCCAGCTCACCGGCCGATCTGCGCCGCCTCGCGGACCGGGAGCTGATCGCGCTCGCACGGGAGGGGAATGCCGATGCATTCGAGGTCATCTACGACCGCCACGCCGGCGCCGCCTATTCGCTCGCGGCGCGCCTGTGCGGCAGCGGCGGCGCGGCCGAGGACGTCGTCCAGGAGGCATTTCTGTCCCTCTGGCGGGGTCGGGACTACTACCAACCCACGCGCGGTGAGGTGCGCAGTTGGCTGTTGGGGATCGTGCACAACGCCGCGATCGACAGGCTGCGCCGCAGCGGCGTTCACGAGCGGCGGCGCGCCAGCGCCGAGGGGATCGAAGAGCGCTTGGAGGCGCCCGAGCGGACGGAGACTGAGGTCGCACGGCGCGAGCAGGCGAGCGAGGTTCGCGCTGCGCTCGAGCGGCTGCCCGAGGAGCAACGCCAGGTGATCGAGCTCGCCTACTTCGATGGCCTCACCCATTCCCAGATCGCGGCGCGGCTGGAGCAGCCGATGGGAACGATCAAGGGACGCATGCGGCTCGGGCTGCTCAAGTTGCAGACACAGCTCGCGGGTGCCTCTGGCCGGGTCGCGAACCGTGGGATCACCGCACCATGAGCGACGCGGCAGACAACCACGATCACGCTCGCTGGCAGGGAGAGGCCGCCGCCTACGCGTTGAACGCGCTCGACCAGCACGAGCTGGAGCCGTTCGAGCGGCACCTGGCCGGTTGCGAGCAATGCCAACGAGAGCTCGCGGCGATGCGCACAGCAGTCGACGCGCTACCCGCGCTCGCGCCCGCCAGCTCCGTGCCGCCTGGGCTCAAGCAGCTGGTGATGGACACCGTCCATGCCGACCTTGCTCGGCAGCCGCCCGAGGCGCAGGAGCGGCGCCCGCCTCCGCGACGCGCGCGCCCGACGATCACGGCGCCCCGCTGGCCGATCCCGGGGCTGGCCGTCGCCGCCACTGCGGTGATCGCGGTGGTGGCGGTGCTCGCAGTGCTCACGTTCGCCGGGAGCAGCGGCCCGAAGCGGACATACGCGGGCATCGTGTCCTCCCCTGGCGCGAGCGCTTCGGTCCGCGTATCGGGCGACAGCGCGATTCTGCGCTTCTCGGGGCTGCCGGCGCCGCCACCCAGTCGCCTGTACGAGGTGTGGTTGACGCGGGCGCAAGCTCCCGTGCCGGCCCGGGCGCTGTTCACCAAGACCACGGGGTCGGTCGCGCTTCCCGGCAGCCTGCATGGCGTGCGGACCGTGCTGGTCACAGCCGAGCCGCGGCCGTCTGGCAGCCGGGCGCCCACCCGCGCGCCGATCATCGTCGTGCGGCTCTCCTGACGCGTCGATCCGGTTTGCCAGTGATCCGCGCTCGGGCGCGGTGCGTACTCCGGGTGTCAGCGTAAGCCGCCGGTGCTCGCCGGTGACCAGAGAGGAGCAGCAATGGATGACGAGCAGAACGAGGGCGGCGGGGTCACCCGTCTGTCATTCATCAAGGCGTCCGCGGGCGTCGCGGCCGGTGCGGCGGCGATCGGGGTGCCGGCGGCGGCCGTGCTTTCCGGCGAGCGGGCCGGCGTCGTCGCAGAGCCCTCTTCCCAGACGCCGCGCGAGCCGGTGATGGCCTACGTCCGTGACGCGGAGCGCGCCGAGGTGACGGTCATGTCCGGGACCAGCGAGACGACGTACCGCGACCCGGCGCTCGTCAAGCGGCTGCTGGCAGCCGCACCGCAGAACTCGATCGCGAATGGGGGTGGGATTGATGTCCTCGCACCGTGAAGCGCCGGAAATCAGCAAGGACCCGG
>JAFAZB010000070.1 GCA_019240015.1 Solirubrobacterales bacterium | reverse complement strand
AATCTCGCTCACCGGCGAGTAGGAGCCCATACCCCCGGTGTTGGGCCCGTGGTCGCCGTCGAAGATCCGCTTGTAGTCGCGGGCCGACGCGAGTGGGACAGCGTTGGCCCCGTCGCACAACGCCAGCAGCGAGAGCTCCTCGCCTTCGAGGAACTCCTCGATCAGCACGCGTTCGGTCCCGAAGCGGCGCTCGACCAGCAGCTGCTCAAGCGCCTCACGCGCCTGGCGCTCGTGCTCGGCGATCACCACGCCCTTCCCGGCCGCGAGCCCATCGGCTTTGATCACCACCGGGTAGCCGGTGATCGCATCGAGCCCCGCCTGCAACTCGCCGACCACGGCATAACCGGCCGTCGGCACTCCGGCGGCAGCCATCACCTCCTTGCAGAACGACTTCGAGCCCTCCAGCCTGGCCGCGGCCGCGCGCGGCCCGAAGCACCTGATCCCGGCCGCGATCAGGGCGTCCGCCGCCCCCGCGACGAGCGGCGCCTCGGGGCCGATCACCGCCAGCTCCACCGCCTCCCGGCGCGCGGCCCGCACCAGGTCCTCGACATCCTCGCCGGCCACCGCCACCACGCGCGCCTGCTCCGCGATCCCCGCGTTCCCGGGCGCGCACACGATCTCGGGCTCGCTCGGCGAGCGCGACAGCGCTTGCACGATCGCGTGCTCGCGGGCGCCGCCCCCGACGACCAGCACCCGCCGGGGGGCGCGGGAGGCAGCCGGGTGTGGCGCCTCAGATCCCGCCAATGAAGTCGTCGATCGGGATCGCGCTCAACGTCTCGTAGCGACCGGTTCCGCGCGAGCCCAGCTCGAGCGACACCCTCGCGATCGTCTGCTCGTCCGGGGCCTCCACCACGTTGACGAAATCGAACCGGCCGAGCGTCGCCCACTGGGCCTTGACGGTCGCGCCGAGCTGCTCGAGCTCGCGGTTGACCTCGCGGATCCGCTCCGGGTTGTTCTTGATCGTCTGCACGCCCTCGGGCGTCAGCGTGGTCAGCATGATGTAGGTCGGCACCTAAACTCCTCTCGTGAGCGCGGTCGCGATGCGCCACTTGTACCGAATCTTGTCGGCCAGCTGCGTGGTCGCTGTCACCGGGGGCGGCGCGCTGGCGCTGGCCGCCCCGACGAGGCCGTCGGTGCGCACCGATCGTGGCTGCTATCTGGTGGGCCAGCGTGTCCATCTCCAGGGAGCGGCGTTCGCCCCCCAGCGGAGCTACGAGGTGGCGATCGACGGGGTCGACTTCGGCCAGCGCATCACCGGCGGGCAGGGCCAGTTCTCGTCCTCGCTGGTCCCTGGCGGGCTACTCGCCGGCTTCGCCCAGCACGTCTATCGGCTGGAGGCGAGCGACGGCACCAGCACCGCGGACACGAGCTTCACGGTCACGCGCAGGACCGGTGCGCGGTTGCTCGCATCGAGCGGCAACCCCAATTCGCTACGGACACCCTTCCAGGTCTGGGACTTCGCGCCGAACGCCCACTCGGTGCCCGTCTACCTGCATTACGTGGCACCGACCGGGACGCCCCGGCTGACCATCCAGCTGGGACAGACGGGCGGGCAGTGCGGCTACCTCCGGACGGGCAGCCGCAAGGTGTTCCCGTTCTTGCCGAGCGCCGGCACGTGGATCTTCCAGCTCGATACGAGCCCCACCTTTACCCCGGACCCGGGCGGGCCCGTGGCCCGGATCCGGGTTCGGATCAGCTAGCGAAGCCGTGCCGCCACGGCCCCGGCGTGCTCGAACCCGAGCTCGCCGCCGGCGGCGTCGACGCGGACCGTCTCGCCCGGTAGGAAGCGTCCCTCGAGGATCGCCAGCGCGAGCGGATCGACCAGCCGCTTCTGGATCACTCGCTTCAGCGGCCGGGCGCCGTAGGTGGGGTCATAGCCCAGATTGCCGAGTAGCGTGCGGGCGTCGTCGGTGAGCTCGAGCTCGATCCCGCGCTCCCGGACCCGGCGCGTCACGCGCGCCACCTGGAGGTCCACGATCTCGCCGATCTGCTCGCGGGTCAGCGGCTCGAACTCGACGATGTCATCGAGCCGGTTGATGAACTCCGGCTTGAACTGCGACTCGACGCCCGCGCGACCGCCGGGGATGTTGGAGGTCATGATCAGCACCGTGTTCTTGAACGACACCGTCCTGCCCTGGCCATCGGTCAGGCGCCCGTCGTCCATCACTTGGAGCAGCGTGTTGAACACGTCGGGGTGGGCCTTCTCGATCTCGTCGAGCAGCACCACGGAGTAGGGACGGCGGCGCACCGCCTCGGTCAGCTGGCCGCCCTCCTCGTACCCGACATAGCCCGGCGGCGCGCCGACCAGTCGGGACACGGCGTGCTTCTCCATGTACTCGGACATGTCGATTCTGACCATCGCGTCCTGGGTGTCGAACATGAACTCGGCCAGCGCGCGCGCCAGCTCGGTCTTGCCGACTCCGGTCGGGCCGAGGAACAGGAAGGTGCCGATCGGCCGGTCGGGGTCCTGGAGGCCGGCGCGCGAGCGGCGCAGCGCGCTGGCCACGGCGCTGACCGCCTCGTCCTGGCCGATCACCCGCCGGTGCAGCCGCTCCTCCATCTGGACGAGCTTCTCGAGCTCGCCCTCCATCAGGCGGGAGACCGGGACGCCGGTCCACTTGGAGACGATCTCGGCGACGTCTTCGGCGTCGACGACGTCCTTCAGGAACTTGGGCGCCGCTCCGTTCTGCGACGCGGCCGCTTCGGCGCTCTCGGCCTGCTGAAGCTGCTTTTCGAGCTCCGGGATCGCGCCGTACTGGAGCTCGGCGGCGCGTCCGAGATCGGCTTCGCGCTGGGCACGCTCGAGCTCGATCCTCGCCTGCTCGAGCTGCGCCTGGAGCTCGGCGACAGCGCCGAGCGTCTCCTTCTCGCGCTGCCATTCGGCGTGCATCGCCGCCGAGCTCTCGCGCTCCTCCGCGAGCGCGCGCTCGAGCTGCTGGCGGCGTGCCACTGTGCCCGCGTCGTCATCCTCGCCCAGCGATTGGAGCTCGATCTCGAGCTGCATGATGTGCCTGTCGACCTCGTCGATCTCGGTCGGCTTGGAGTCGATCTCCATCCGGATCCGTGATGCCGCTTCGTCGACGAGATCGATCGCCTTGTCGGGCAGGAACCGGTCGGCGATGTAGCGGTGGGAGAGCGTCGCGGCGGCGACCAGCGCGGAGTCCTGGATTCGGACCTTGTGATGGACCTGGTAGCGCTCCTTGAGCCCGCGCAGGATCGCGATCGTGTCCTGCACGGACGGCTCCCCGACGTACACGGGCTGGAAGCGGCGCTCGAGCGCCGGGTCCTTCTCGATCTGCTTGCGGTACTCGTCGAGCGTGGTGGCGCCGATACAGCGCAGCTCGCCGCGCGCGAGCATCGGCTTGAGCATGTTGCCGGCGTCGACCGCACCCTCGGCGGCGCCCGCGCCGACGATCGTGTGGAGCTCGTCGATGAACACCACGATCTGGCCCTCGGCGTCGGTGATCTCCTTGAGCACGGCCTTCAGCCGGTCCTCGAACTCGCCGCGGTACTTCGACCCGGCGACCATCGCGCCGATGTCGAGCGCGATCAGGCGCCGATCCCTGAGCCCCTCCGGGACGTCGCCGGCGACAATCCGCTGGGCGAGCCCCTCGACGATCGCGGTCTTGCCCACGCCGGGCTCCCCGATCAGCACGGGGTTGTTCTTGGTCCGCCGCGACAGCACCTGGATCACCCGGCGGATCTCGTCGTCTCGCCCGATCACCGGGTCGAGCCTGCCCTGGGAGGCCGCGTCGGTCAGATCGCGGCCGTACTTCTCGAGCGCCTGGAACTTGTCCTCCGGGTGCTGGTCGGTGACTCGCTGTGAGCCGCGCACCTCTTCGAGCGCCGCGAGCAGCTGGTCGTGATTGGCGCCCTGCGTGCGCAGCGCGTCGCCCGCGCCCCCAGGGCGCGCCGACAGGGCGAGCAGCAGGTGCTCGGTCGATACGTATTCGTCCTTCAGCGCGCGCATCTCGCCCTCGGCCGCGCGCAACACCTGGACCAGCTCGCCCGAGCCGCCGGCCGGCTCCTCACGGCCACCCGCGGCGGTGAGCGTCGGCAACGCATCGAGCGCGGCGCCCACGGACTGCCGGACGGGGGCGAGCTCGACACCGAGCTTGCGCAGCACCGGCGCCACGATCCCGCCTTCCTGCTCGAGCAGCACCGCCAGCAGGTGCTCGGGCGTAGTCTGCGGGTTACGGCGCTCGTCGGCCAGCCGCTGGGCGGCCTGCAGCGCCTCCTGGGATTTGATCGTAAAGCGGTCTGGTTGCATGTAGCCGTCTCGGGGTTGCGGTTGTGGCAAATCTAAGTCTGTGCGACTTAGATTATGACAGATTTTCGGGAAGGCACAAGGGCGATTTCGTGGGGAAGGCCACGCCCTAGACGCCGAGCGTGCTCGGCCCCTGCGGGGCCTGCGTCTGCCCGGCTGAGACAGACCACGAAGCGGGGTATTGGGCGCGTCGGGCGCGTCGGGCGGGCCGCGGCCTCACCCGGCCGCGGGCCGGGGATCCGGACCGCAGGCGCCCCGCGGATCGTCGCAATATCCCACTCCTCCCGGGGACCGTGGGGGTTAGGGTCGTCGTAACGACGTAGGGAGTGCTG
>JAFAZB010000056.1 GCA_019240015.1 Solirubrobacterales bacterium | reverse complement strand
CGAGCCGTGACCAGCGCCCCCGAGTGCACTCCCGCCTCGACCACGATCGTCATCGCGCTCAGGGCCGCGATGATCCGGTTGCGCGCTGGGAACATCCACTTTCGCACGCCGCTCGCCGGTGGCAGCTCGGAAACGGTCGCGCCGGTGGCACGGATCGCCTGGTGAAGCCGGCGCCGCGAGGCCGGGTAGGCGCGCTCCGCCCCCGCCGGGAGCACGGCGACTGTTCGCCCGCAGGCGCCCAGCACGCCCTGGTGCGCTGCCGAGTCAACGCCGACCGCGAGCCCGCTCACGACCGTCAGCCCCGCGGCGCTCAAGTCGTGGCCGAGCCGGCTCGCGACGTCGATGCCATAGGGCGACGCCCTGCGCGCCCCCACGATCGCGACGGGCTGATCGCCCGTCAGGGTCAGGAACCGCTCGAGCCCGCCGGCGACGTAGAGGACCGCCGGCGGCGCCGCCAGCTCACGCAGGCCCGCCGGGTAAGCGGGATCGCAGCCGCAGATCGCGTCGAGCTGCGCGCGCGAACCGAGCTCGCGGGCTCGCCGCGGGTCGAAGCGCTCGAGCTCGCGCCGGATCGCGTCCGCCATCTTGCCCGCCACGGCAGCAATCAGGTCCTGGTCGTCGAGCGCCAGCACGGATTGGTTGCGCGCCCGGGCCCGCTCCAGGTGGCCGTCGAGCCGCGCCAGCAGCCAAGACCGGGCGAGGCACCGCCCGCACGCGCGCCACGCGCTCATGCCGCGAGCGCCGCCTCGCGACCCACCCGCTGGCGGAGTCCCAGCGCCGTGAGCATGTCCTCCTGCGTGACCCGCTCGTGGCGGCGCAGGTCGGCGATCGTCCGGGCGACGCGGAGCACCCGATGGCGGCCGCGGGCGCTCAGCGCGCCCGTCGCGTATGCGTGCGCCAGCGTCCGCTCGGCGGCGTGCTCGAGCTGTACGTGTCGCTGCACCAGCCGGACATCCATCTCGCCGTTCGCCCGCGCCGGGCTGCCCGCGAGCCGATCCCGCTGACGCGCTCGTGCCGCGGCCACCCGCGCTCGCGCCTGCGCGGAGCTGGTGGCGGGCGGAGCGCGCAACTCGTGCTCCGCGGGCCGCTGCACGTCGACCAGCAGATCCATGCGGTCGAGCAGCGGGCCGCTCAGGCGGCGACGGTGGCGCCGCAGCTCCGCCTCTCCACATCGGCAGCGGTCGTCGACCCCGGCGAACCCACAGGGGCAGGGGTTGGTGGCCGCGACGAGCATGAACCTCGTGGGGAACACCAGCGCGCGCTGGCCGCGCACGATCGTCACGCAGCCGTCCTCGAGCGGCTGGCGGAGCGCGTCGAGGCTGGGGCGCTGAAACTCCGACAGCTCGTCCAGAAACAGGACTCCGTGGTTGGCGAGCGTCGCCTCGCCCGGCCGCGGCGGCGACCCGCCGCCGACGAGCCCCGCCGAGGAGATCGTGTGGTGGGGAGCTCGGAACGGGCGCGCCTGCACCAGGCCGTCGCCGTGGATCCCGGCGACGCTGTGCAGCCGCGTGACCTCGAGCGCCTCGTCACGGGTCATCGCCGGCAGGATCGAGGGCAGGCGCCGCGCGAGCATCGTCTTGCCCGTGCCCGGCGCCCCCTCGAGCAGCAGGTTGTGTCCGCCGGCCGCTGCGATCTCGAGCGCCAGCACCGGCGCGGCGTGCCCACGAACGTCGCACAGGTCGGGCTCCGCGCCCCGCGGGAAACTGCCGGGAGAGGCCGGTAGAGGAGGCGGCGGCTGCGCGCCGATCACGACCTCGGCGGCCGCCCGGAGCGTCGGCACGCCGACGATCGTCAGCTCCTGCACCAACCCGGCCTCGCGGGCCCGCTCCCGTGGCACGATCAGCCGTGCGAGCCCCGCGCCGCGCGCGCCTTCGGCGACCGCCAGTGCCCCGGGGGAGTCGCGCAGCTCTCCTCCGAGCGACAGTTCACCGAACACCGCGTAGCTGGTCAGCGCGGCGGCGGGCAGCTGGCCGCTGGCGGCCAGCACGCCGAGCGCCAGCGCGGCATCGAAGCCGGGGCCCACCTTGCGCAGGAACGCGGGCGCGAGGTTGGCGGTGATCCGCGTGAGCGGGAACTCGAACCCGGAGTTGAGGATCGCCGAGCGGATCCTGTCCCGCGACTCGCGCACGGAGGCGTCTCCCAGCCCCACGATCGTGAACGCAGGCAGGCCGGAGCGGATGTCGACCTCCACCCAGACCTGCCGCGGATCGACCCCGTCGATCGCGAAGGTCGCGACTCGTGCCAGCATGCCGGCAAGCTACGCCGGCGCCGCGCACGCGTGGGTGACGCGGTGTGCCGGCTTTGCATCGGCGCCGGCGACGACCGTCGCTGAATTGTCGCCCCACGCCGCCCACGCGTTACGCACGCGGGCGTAGCGTCGGCCCATCAGCGAAGACTCGCGACACGTGCTAGGCCGGCTTGGGGAGCAGCTCGCCGCCGAGCATCTGATCCGGCGGGGCTTCCGGATCATCGAGCGCAACTACAGGACCCGCTGGGGCGAGCTCGACATCGTCGCCTTCGACGGCCGCACGCTCGCGTTCTGCGAGGTCAAGACCAGACGCCTGCAGGACAACTCACAATCGCCGTTCGCGGCACTGCGGCCTCGCAAGCAGGCGCAGGTCCGCAAGATGGCCGGGGCCTGGCTGATCGAACGGACGAAACACCCGCGCGCCGACGTGCTGCGCTTCGACGCGATCGGCGTCACCTATGACCCTTGCGGCAGGCTGGTGGGGATCGAGCACCTGGAGGGAGCGTTCTGAGCGGGGCCGGCGCGCGCCGGGGACGGACCGTCCGCGAGGCCCGCGGCTCCGGAGCTAGAGCGACAGCTGCTGGTAGGCCGCCGACTGGAACGAGAGGCGGTGCAGCGGCGATACGCCCAGTCGCTCGATCGCGTCTCGGTGCTCCGGCGTCGAATAGCCGACGTGCTGGGCGAACTCCCAGCCGGGGTGGGCGGCATCAGCTCGGCGCATGTAGCGGTCCCTCGTCTCCTTGGCGATCACCGAGGCGGCCGCGATCGCGGCGCTCTTCCCGTCCCCGCCGATGACCGCGCGCTGAGGGTAGCCCAGGCCGCTGACCGGGAAGCCGTCGCTCAGGCACACGCAGGCCGGGCAAGCGACCTTCCGGAGCGCGTCGCGGAGCGCCGACAGATTCGTGACATGCAGCCCGCGCGCATCGATCCCGGGCGCGCAGCGGCTCACGATCGCGACCTTGGCCGCCAACCGCAGGATCAGCGGAAACAGCTCGGCTCGACCCTCCGGCGTCTGCTGCTTGGAGTCGTTTAGCGCGCCGAGCGCGCGCACGTCAGCGGGTCCGAAGCGATCCAGATCGAACAGTACGGCCGCGGCAACCAGCGGTCCGGCGAGCGAACCCCTGCCGGCCTCGTCGGCGCCCGCTACGAACCGGGCGCCGAGCGCGCGATCGAATCCGAACAACCGCCGCCCCGGCCGGGCCAAGCGCTTGCGCCGGTCTGCACCCTTAGAGGAACCCGATTCTGTCCGGAGGCCAGTAGGTGAAGAACGCAACACCGATGATCCACTTGTCGGGGACCGGACCCCAATACCGGCTGTCGTCCGACGAGCCACGGTTGTCGCCCATCATGAAGTAGTCCCCGGGCGGAACGACGATCGGATCAGGGAAATTGCATGAACTGTCAGCGCCGCAGGGCTCGATGTAGGGGTCCTTCTCGGGCACCCCGTTGCGGATCACGTGGCCGTTTCGGACCTCGATCCGGTCCCCGGGCCCGCCTACAACCCGCTTGATGAAGGTCTGGCTCGACTCCGCGCTGGTGGGTCGAGCGCATGCCTGCCCGTGTCCGTTGCCCTCGTTGCTGTCCCCGCACACCGGCGTGATGGGATCGGCTCCTGCTGGCGGATGGAACACGACCACGTCGCCAACGCTCGGGTGATTGATCAGCCGGTTGGCGAGCACCCGCTGCCCGATCGCCAGCGTGGGGATCATCGACGGACTGGGGATGCGGTAGGGCTTGACCACGAAAGCCTGGATCAGGAACGCGAGCCCGACCGCGATCGCGACCGTCGCGACCAGCTCGATCAGGGACTTCATCCCCGATTTGCGAGTTCGGGACACCGCCAGCCCCCGGGCTACAGGAAGCCGATCCGGTCGGGGGGCCAGTAAGTGAGGAACGCCTTGCCGATGATCCACGCTTTGGGGACCGGCCCCCAGAAGCGACTGTCCTCCGAGTCGGGCCGGTTGTCGCCCATCATGTAGTAGTCACCGCGCGGCACCGTGATCGTGCCCGGAAACTGGCACGTCCCCGCGCCGTCACACGGCACCGTGTAGGGATCTCGCTCTTCGACACCGTTGCGAAACACGTGTCCATCCCGGATCGAGATCGTGTCGCCCGGAAGCCCCACGACGCGCTTGATGAAGGTGACGGTCGACTCGAGCGACTGTGGCACCCCACACGGCTGCGGGTGCTGCTCGCCGACCTGATTTTCGCCCTGCTTGGGGTCAGCGCAGCCCTGCGCGTAGTTCCTGGGCGGATGGAACACGATGATGTCTCCCACCCCCGGAGAGGAGAAGTGGGTGCCGATCCGATTCACGAGCACCCGCTGGTTGACGTGCAATGTCGGCAGCATCGATCCGCTGGGGATCCGGTAGGGCTTGACGAGGAACGCTTGGATTGCAATCGCCAGCCCCAATGCGGTCGCGATGATCGCGACGAGCTCGACAGCCGAGCCCGCGAGCGACTTCCGCGTCCGGGTCACCCCTGCTGCTCGCCCGCGGATGGCTCCGCGGCAGCGGGCTGATCCTCGGCGGCTTGCGCAGACTCGTCCGCGACCCCGGAGGGCTCCTCGGCGGCTTCGGGCTGATCATCAACCGGTTCCACGGACTCCTCCGGGGGCGCCGGCTCTTCCGTGGCCTGGGGCTCCTCCGTGGACTGCGGCTGCTCGGCGCCCTGGGGCTCCTCCGTGGCCTTGGCCTCCTGATCCTGCTCCGGATACAGCAGCTCGCGCTCGACGAGCTCTTCCGGACCGATCGACCGCCGCTCCCGCACCCGGGCCCGCTTGCCGACACGCCCGCGGAGGTAGTACAGCTTGGCGCGGCGAACGTCGCCCCGGGCGGCCACCTCGATTCGCTCGATCTTCGGCGAGTGCAACGGGAACGTGCGCTCGACGCCGACGCCGAAGGACTGCTTGCGCACGGTGAAGGTCTCGCGCGCGCCGTGGCCCTGGCGCTTGATCACGACGCCCTCAAACACCTGCGTGCGGCGGCGAGTGCCCTCAATCACCTGGAAATGGACTCGCAGCCGGTCTCCGGCGTCGAACGTCGGTACACGACGGAGCTGAGCGCGCTCCAGGCTGTCGATCACGGTGCTCATCGCTAGTGCAGGCTCCGGCCGCTGTGCGCGGATCACTCCGCAGCCAGCGGACAGCTGGCGGTAGGGACTCCGCGCGCTGGAGCGCGGCCCCGCCCGGGCCGGCGGCCAATGGTAGCGAACGGACTTCAGTCTTCCGCCGCGCGGGCGCGGCTCTGAGCCAGCCGCCACTGCTTGATCTGGGCGTGATGGCCCGAGAGCAGGACATCGGGAACCGACCACCCGCGGTATTCGGCGGGACGGGTGTAATGGGGGTACTCGGGAGCTCGCTCGAGCGTCGCGCTGAACGACTCCTCGAGCGCCGAGGCCTCGTGGCCCAGCGCGCCCGGGAGCTTGCGCAGCACCGCGTCGCAGAGGACCATCGCGGGCAGCTCGCCGCCCGCCAACACGTATCGCCCGATCGACACGCGATCGCTGACAAAGTGCTCCAGCACGCGCTCGTCGAATCCCTCATACCGACCTGAGAGCAACGTCAGCGCGGGCTCTTGGATCAGCTCGTCGACGAGCGCGTCGTCGAGCAGGCGCCCGCTCGGGACGAGCGCGACGATCCGCCGCTCGGCGCGCAGCGCGACCGGGTCGCGGTCGTAGCGCGCCCGCAGCGCCGCCTCGACCACGTCGACCCGCAGCACCATCCCGGCGCCGCCGCCAAACGGGGTGTCGTCGACCTGGCCCCCTCCCAGCGGCGAGTGTTCCCGGTAGTTGACATAGCCGAGGCGGTGGCCGTGAGCGACCGCGTTGGACACGTGGCGCTGCCCCTCGAACCACGCAAACGCCGCCGGGAACAGGGTGAAGACGTCGATCTCCATCCGAGCGGCTAAGCGGTTTCGCCCAGGAACGCGAGGTCGATCTCGATCTCCCGGCGCTCCAGGTCGACCGCACGGACGGCATCCCGTACCAGGGGTACCAGCAGCTCCGCGCGCCGACCAGGCCGGTTCACCTCCAGCACCTCGCAGGAGGGCAGCGCCAGCAGCCGCGTCACGGTCCCCACGCCGCGACCGCGATCGTGCACCGCACAGCCCTCGAGATCCTCGGCCCACCATTCGTCGGGGCCGAGCGCAGGAGCATCGGCCCGCGCGACCAACAACTCGGCGCCACGCAGCGCCTCCGCCGCGTCGCGATCCCCGCAGCCCTCCAGCCGCACCACCGGCCGCTGGTCCGAGCCGGCTCGTCGTGCCACCAGGCTGTCGTGGCCCTGAACCCGGACGCTGGCACCCTCGCCGAGCAGCTCCGCCCTGGGATCGACTACGTGGAAGCTTCCATCGAGACCGTGCGGCCTGCCGACCACGCCGGCCCGCAGCCAGGAGCCCATCTCACTCGTCGACGATATCCACGAACACGCGCCGCTTGTCCTTGACAGCCGCCGCCTTGATCACCGTGCGCAACGCCGCAGCCGTGCGCCCGCCGCGGCCGATCACGTTGCCGTAGTCATCCTCGCCGACCGACAGCTCGAGCACCAGCGTCCCGTCGTCGTCCGCAACCTCGGTCACGCGGACCTCCTCCGGGCGCTCGACGAGTCCCCGGGCGAGATACTCGAGCAGCTCCCGCATCGGCCCGCGGCCTAGCGGATTCCTTGGGTCTGAAGCAGCTTACGCACGGTCTCGCTTGGTTGTGCCCCGCGCGCCAGCCAGTCGCGGATGCGCTCCTCGTCGAGCACGATCGTCGACGGGTCGGTCTGCGCGTTGTAGTGGCCCACGGTCTCGATCACGCGACCGTCTCGCTTCGAGCGCTGGTCTGCGACCACGACCCTCCACACGGGGTTCTTGCGCCCGCCGATCCGGGTTAGCCTCAGTCTGACTGCCATCGCTGCGGCGAGGTTAGCGTGACGGCGGTTCGCGTGGGGCGTGGGTGCGCGAGGGGGCGCGAGGGTGTCTGGGCCCTCACCGTCCCTGTCGCATCAATGCCCCCAGATCGGGCATCCGGCCCTGCGAAACCTGGCGCATGATCTTGCGCATCTGCTCGAACTGCTTGATCAATTGCTTGACCGCCTGGACGTTGGTCCCCGACCCTTGCGCGATCCGCAGCCGGCGTGAGCCCTTGATCAGCTCCGGATGGCGGCGCTCCTGGGGGGTCATCGAAAGGATGATCGCCTGGAGGCGGTCGAAGTCGCGCTCGTCGACCTTGACGTCCCGCAGCTCCTTGCCCACCCCCGGCAGCATCCCCAGCAGCGACTGGAGCGGCCCGAGTCGTCGGACCTGGCGCATCTGGTCCAGGAAGTCGTCCAGGCCGAACTCCTGCTGGCGAAGCTTGCGCTCGAGCTCCGCAGCCTGTTGCGCGTCGTAGGCCGATTCGGCCTTCTCGATCAGGGTCATCACGTCGCCCATCCCCAGGATTCGCTGCGCCATCCGGTCGGGGTGGAAGCGCTCGAACTGATCGAGCTTCTCGCCGGTCGAGGCGAACAGGATCGGCTTTCCGGTGATCGCCTTGACCGACAGGGCGGCACCGCCCCGGGCATCGCCGTCGAGCTTTGTCATCACGACGCCGTCGAACTCGACCACCGCGGCGAACTGCTCGGCGACCGCGACGGCGTCCTGGCCGGTCATGGCGTCAACCACCAGCAGCACGTCGTGCGGCTTGACGGCCCGCTTGATCCGGGCCAGCTCGGCCATCAGCTCCTCGTCGACGTGCAGCCTGCCGCTGGTGTCCACGATCAGCACGTCCTTGCCTTCGGCCTGGGCGCGCTGCGCCGCCCACTGTGCGATCTCGACCGGATCGCGGTCGGCCCCCTGCTCGTAGACGGTCGCTCCGGCCTGGGCGCCGACCTTGACGAGCTGCTGGACCGCCGCGGGGCGGTACACGTCGCAGGCGGCGAGCGCCACCGACGATCCGTGCTGCTCCCGCAGATATCGGGCGAGCTTGGCGGTTGCGGTCGTCTTCCCGGAACCCTGTAGGCCGGCCATCACCACCACGGTCGGCGGGCGGGGCGAGAACGACAGCTCCCGCGCCGCGCCACCCATCAGCTCCGTCAGTTGGTCGGAGACGATCTTCACGACCTGCTGGCCGGGATTCAGCTGGCCGACGACGCCGGCGCCGAGCGCCCGATCCTTGACCGCGGAGGTGAAGCTCTTGACGACCCTGAAGTTGACGTCCGCCTCGAGCAGCGCGAGGCGGATCTCTCGCATCGCGGAGTTGACGTCGTCCTCGGTCAGCGTGCCACGACCGCGAACGTCGGCGAGGGTCGCCTGCAGCTTTTCGGCCAGAGAGTCGAACACGGCGCGCTGAGCCGAGGCTACTGCGTCGGCGAGCCGGCGTTCTCGCCCGCGCGGCCGGCGGCGAACGCCTTCGAGATCCCCCCGAACGCGTCGGCGAACTCGGACGGAATCACGAAAACCTTGTTCGCGTCCCCCTGGGCAAGCTGCGGGAGCATCTGCAGGTACTGGTAGCTGAGCAGCTGCCGGTCGGGCTTGCCGTCGTGGATCGCCTGAAAGACGGTGGCGATCGCCTTCGCCTCGCCCTCGGATCGCAGGATCGCCGCCTGCTTGGCGCCTTCGGCGGTCAGCACCGCCGCCTGCTTCTGCCCCTCGGCCGTCAGGATCTGGGACTGCTTGATCCCCTCGGCGTTGAGGATCGCGGCGCGGCGGTCGCGTTCGGCGCGCATCTGCTTCTCCATCGCCTCCTGGATCGAGCCGGGAGGATCGATCGACTTGATCTCGACCCGGTTGATGCGGATCCCCCATTTCCCGGTCGCGTCGTCGAGGACCCCGCGGAGCTGGGCGTTGATGTGGTCGCGACTGGTCAGCGCCTCCTCGAGCGTCAACGACCCGATCACGTTGCGCAGCGTGGTGACGGTGATCTGCTCGATCGCCTGCAGCGGATTGGCCACCTCGTAGGTGACCGACCTGGCGTCATTGACCGTGAAGTAGAGCACCGTGTCGATCTGGACGACCAGGTTGTCCTCGGTGATCACCGGTTGCGGGGGGAACGAGACCACCTGCTCCCGAAGATCGATCAGCGGCTTGAGCCGATCGACGAACGGCATCAGGACCGTCAGCCCCGGACTGAGGGTCCGCTGGTAGCGCCCCAGGCGCTCCACGATTCCCGCGCGGGCCTGGGGCACGATCCGCACCGTGCGGGCGGCCAAGACCAGCAGAAAGACGACTACCACGAGTGCCACGATCAATCCAGCCATGCCCCTTGCTCCTATTCGGTGACGAGCGCAGTCGCGCCCTTGATCTGCACAACCTCGACCCTTACCCCGCGCTCGATCACCTCATCGTCGTGCAGCGAGCGCGCGGTCCAGACCTCTCCGTCGATTCTCACGCACCCAACGCCCTCGCTGTTTTCGATCCGCTCGAGCACGATCGCCTGCTTGCCGACGAGTGCCGCCGCGCCGGTGCGGATCTGCGGCGGCACCCGCAGGTGGGATCGCGCGATCGGACGGAGCACCAGCATCGCCAGCAATGAGCTCACCACGAACACGATCCACGCCGCGGCTTCCCCGGTGCCCGCGGCGTCGAGAATCGCGGCGAGCCCCGCACCCAGCGCGAACGGCGCCAGGAAGAAGCCCGTCGTGAGCATCTCACCGACGCCAAAGGCGCAAGCGGCGACCACCCACAGGACCCATCCGCTCATTTCACGATCGAGATTACTCGGTCGGCCTCGCCGTCCAGACCGGGTCAGAGCCCGCCTGAGGGCCGGCGCGGTCAGCTGATCAGCGCGCGCGCGAACTCGTCGGGGTCGAACGGACGCAGATCCTCGAGTCGCTCGCCGACGCCGATCAGTTTCACCGGAATGCCCAGCTCGTGCGCGATTGCCAGCGCGATCCCACCCTTGGCGGTTCCATCCAGCTTCGTCAGCGCCAGCCCCGTCACCTCGACCGCTTCAGAGAACAGCTGCGCCTGGCGCAGTCCGTTCTGCCCCGTGGTCGCGTCGACCGTCAACAGCGTCTCATGCGGGGCTTGCTCGAGCTGCTTGGCGATCACGCGTCGCACCTTGGCGAGCTCACCCATCAGATCGTCCTGCGTGTGCAGGCGACCAGCGGTGTCGATCAGCACCACGTCGGCGCGCTCACGCGTCGCGCTCGCGACCGCGTCGTAAGCCACCGAACCGGGGTCGGCTCCCGGCGGACCCTTGACGAAGCCCACGCCGGCTCGCTGCGCCCACACCTCGAGCTGCTCGACTCCGGCGGCTCTGAAGGTGTCGCCCGCGGCGACCATCACCGTGCGTCCGAGGCCCATGCTCAGGTGCCAGGCGAGCTTGCCGATCGTGGTGGTCTTGCCGGTTCCATTGACCCCCGCGACCAGGATCACGGTCGGCTTGGCGAGCAGCGAGATCCGG
>JAFAZB010000492.1 GCA_019240015.1 Solirubrobacterales bacterium | reverse complement strand
GATCGAACGGTGAATCCGACGCGAACAGCAGGTGGTCCTCGCCGAAGAACGCGAGCGAGCAGGCGATCGCCTCGGCCGCTCCGAACAGCGCGGTGTCGACGTAGAAGCGCTTGAAGTAGTCCACCGGCCGGCCTCGGATCGGGGTCTGCACCTCTTCGCGCTCCGCGGGTGGCGTGCGCGCGCCCAGCTGGTCCCAGCCGCCGGCCACGCGCCCCGCCAGCATCGGAATCGTGCCGCCGCCGTGATGGGTGATGAAGCGCACGCGCGGATAGCGGTCGAGCAACCCCGAGAACACGATCCGGGCCATGAACAGCGAGGTGTCGTGGGGCCACCCCAGCGCCCACCAGATCTCGTAACGGGAGCGCGTCTCGGTCGGATAGTCGGCCCAGGTCGCGTTGCGCGTCGGGTGAACCCAGGCGATCGCGCCGAGCTCATCCAGCGCTTCGAAGAAGGACTCGAACCGAGCCTCGTCCCAAGGGGCGCCGCTGACGCTCGTATAGATCTGCACCCCTGCCGCGCCCAGCTCGTCGATCGCGCGGCGGGCCTCCTCGATCGCGTCGTCGACGTCGGCGAGCGGGAGTCCCGCGACGAAGCCGGCAAAGCGCTCAGGATGCGCTCGGACCAGGGCGGCAAGGCCCTCGTTCGCGATCCGCGCCAGCTCCGCACCGAGCTGGCGCTCGCCGATGTCCTCGAGGGGCGGCGCGGGCAGGCTGATGATCTGCCGGTAGTCCTCGCCGAACTCCTCCAGTTGACGCAGGCGTAGATCGAGGTCCACGAGCACGGGGACGCCGGCGATCCGCTGGCGGATGTTGCGCGCGGCGGGGGTATCGCCGAGCTCGCTCATCCGCTGGGCATAGGTGGCGGGCAGGATGTGGGTGAACACGTCGAGCTTCATCTCGCTCCCTTCGATCGTGCCGAGGATGGATTGTCTCGCGGGGCGACCGCTAGCCTTGGTCCGATGGACGAGCTATACCGCGAGAACATCCTCGAGCACTACAAGCGGCCCCACAACTGGAGCCCGCCGGAGCCCGAGCTCGACCGGGTGGACCTGGAGTTCCACGACGTCAACCCGTTCTGCGGAGACGAGCTGACCGTGCAGCTGATGGTCGATCGCGAGGACCGGATCGAGGGCGTGCGGTTCTCAGGTCACGGCTGCGCGATTTCGCAGGCGGCCGCCTCGATGAGCTCCGATGAGATCAAGGGGATGACGGTGCGGGAGCTGTTGTCGCTCGACCGCAGGTTCGTGCTCGATCTGCTGGGGATCGAGATCTCGGCGGCGCGGATCAAGTGCGCGCTGCTGTCGCTCAAGGTGATCAAGAGCGCCTCGTTCGGGCGCGCCGTCGGCTGGGAGCCCGACACGCCGGAGAGCGGCGAAGCCGCCTGACGCCCGCGACGGGCCGGCTCGCGGCGTCGGCGGTCCCCGGGGGCACGCTTACGGCACCCCGGATGCGGGAAGTCCGCGACCGTGGAGGTGCTGCGCACCAAGACCGTCGAGCAGTCGATTCAGGACACCGACGAGCCCGGCCGCCAGCTGCGCCGGTCGCTCGGTCCGATCCAGCTGACCGGGATCGGGATCGGGGTGATCATCGGCACCGGGATCTTCGTGCTGACCGGCGAGGCCGCGGGCACCGTCGCGGGCCCGGCGATCACGCTCTCGTTCGTGGCGGCCGCGATCGCCTGCCTGCTGGCGGCGCTGTGCTACGCGGAGTTCGCGTCGGTGGTGCCGGTGGCGGGCTCGGCGTACACGTTCTCCTACGCGAGCCTCGGCGAGCTGATCGCGTGGATCATCGGCTGGGACCTGATGCTGGAGCTGGCGCTCGGCGCGGCGACGGTCGCGTCGGGGTGGTCCCAGTACCTCCAGGTGGTGCTCAACTCCGCTCCCTGGCACGCCCATCCTCCGGGCTCGGTGTTCGCCGACCACCACAACCTCGCGGCGGCCGTGATCGTGCTGGCGCTGGCGGCGTTGCTGTGCTTCGGGGTCCGCGTCTCGAGTGGCGTCAATGCGGCGATCGTGGCGGTCAAGCTGGCGATCGTGCTGCTGGTGATCATCGCTGGGCTGTCCTACGTCCACTCGGGCAACTACCACCCGTTCATCCCGCCGTCCGGCTCCAAGCCGGCACCCGGTGGCAGCTCGGGCACGACGTTGCTCCAGGACCTGGGCCTCTCGCCCGGCACCTTCGGGGTGGGCGGGATCTTCACCGGGGCCGCGCTGGTGTTCTTCGCGTTCATCGGCTTCGACATCGTCGCGACCAACGCGGAGGAGACCAAGCGACCGCAGCGCGATCTGCCGATCGGCATCTTCACCTCGCTCGCCGTCTGCACGATCCTCTACGTCGCTGTGTCGCTGGTCGTGACCGGGATGGTCAAGTACAACCACATCAACGTGAAAGCGCCGCTGTCGACGGCGTTCCTGTCGGTCCACCAGCACACGCTGGCGACGATCGTCGCCTACGGCGCCCTGGCCGGGATCACTTCGGTGATCCTGGTGCTGCTGATGGGACAGAGCCGGGTGTTATTCGCGATGAGTCGCGACAGCCTCCTGCCGCCCGCGTTCTCCGCCG
>JAFAZB010000485.1 GCA_019240015.1 Solirubrobacterales bacterium | reverse complement strand
GATCTGGGAGGCGGTGGAGCACGCGGGTGTGGAGCGGCTCGACAAGCTGGTTGCGATCGTCGACGTCAACCGCCTCGGGCAGCGCGGCGAGACGATGCACGGCTGGGACCTCGCCGCGTACTCCCGCCGCGCGGAGGCCTCGGGCTGGAACGCGATCGAGATCGACGGCCACGACATCGCCGCGATCGACCGGGCATACATCCAAGCCCAGGAGACCTCCGACCGGCCGACGATGATCGTCGCCCGCACGATCAAGGGCTACGGGGTCAAGGAGACGGCCGACCTCGACGGCAAGCACGGCCAGCCGCTCAAGGACCCCGACGAGGCTTATCACGAGCTGGGCGAGGTCGACCCGATCCACGTCGACGTGGGCAAGCCCGAAAGCGCGGGAGCCCCGCATCGGTTCGAGTCAGACCCCGACGCCGCCTGGCCGAGCTACGACCCCGAGGGCGACCCGGTTCCGACCCGCAAGGCGTTCGGCGAAGCTGTCGCGGCGCTGATGCAGCGTCGCGCCGAGGTGGTCGCGATCGACGGCGAGGTGGGCAACTCCACCCACCTCGACGAGGCTCAGAAGGTGGCGCCCGAGCGTTACTTCGAGGCGTACATCGCCGAGCAGATGATGATCGCCACCGGCGTCGGCTTCCAGGTGCGTGGCTGGACCCCGTTTGCGGCGACGTTCGCGGCGTTCCTGTCGCGCGCCTATGACTTCATCCGGATGGCCGTGATCTCACAGGCCAAGCTGTGCCTGAACGGATCCCATGCGGGTGTCTCGATCGGCGAAGACGGCCCGTCGCAGATGGCGCTCGAGGACCTGGCCGAGTTCCGCGCGCTGGGGGGCTCAGCGGTGCTGTACCCGAGCGACCCCAATCAGACCGTCAAGCTGGTCGCCCAGATGGCCGACTTCGACGGCATCTCCTATCTGCGCTCCACCCGTGGCGGCTTCCAGACCCTGTACGGGCCCGACGAGGAGTTCCCGATCGGCGGCGCGCGGGTGGTGCGCGAGTCCGACGAGGACCAGGTCGCGTTGATCGGCGCGGGGGTGACCCTGCACGAGGCGCTGAAGGCCGCCGAGACGCTCGCGGGCGAAGGGATCGCCGCTCGGGTGATCGACCTGTACTCGGTCAAGCCGATCGACGCCGAGACGCTGGCCGCGGCCTCGCGCGCGACCGGAGGCCGGCTGGTGGTCGCCGAGGATCACTGGCCCGAGGGCGGGATCGGCGACTCGGTACTGGGGGTGTTCGCCGACAGCGACGAGCGCCCGCGGGTGGTCAAGCTCGCCGTCAGCCACCTGCCCGGCTCGGGCAAGCCCGCCGAGCTGCTCGCCGACGTGGGGATCGACGCCGAGCACATCGCCCAGGAGGCCCGCCGGCTGGCCGCGCTGGGGCCGCAGATCGGCCGGCACGCGACGGCCGGGGCGGCGTAGCGACCCGATCGCGATGGTCCGGCGCACGGTCACCGCGGGGGCGGTTGCGCTCGCGCTCGCGCTCGCCGGATGCGGCGGCGGGCCCAGCCTGAGCGCGTTCAAGAATGGGTTCGCCACCGACAAGTCGCAGTTCACCAAGCTCGGTAGCGACCTGGCGGCGGCTATTCAGAGCGCGCGGAACCAGACCAACACCGAGCTGGCGAGCGAGTTCGGCGCGCTGTCGAGCAGGGCCAAGCAGCAGGCGGCGCAGCTGCGCAAGCTCGACCCGCCGTCGAAGTTCGCCGCGCAGGTGAAGACGCTCGCGGGCGACTTCGACGCGGTGGGGGCCGATCTGGGCTCGATCGCCTCGGCCGCGAAGGCGGCCGACGCCGGGACGGCCCGGGCGGCGTACGCGCGGCTGCTCCAGCACGCGGCCGCGCTCAGAATCGTGGACCGCGCGCTGACCGGGGCGCTGGGGCTCCCGCAGACCGGCAGTTAGTGGGTTAGGCGCCGCGCAGCCGGACGACTCCAACCACCGTCACAGTGGGTTAGGCGCCACGCAGCCGGACGACTCCAGCACGGCCCGTCAAGGCGAGGCCGGATGCCGAGCGGGCCGTGCTGGAGGCGGCGCCTCGGCTGCGCGCATGCGCGCAGCCGCGCCGGGCCGCATGCGGCCCGGCGGTACAGGCCCGGACGGGTGGTCGCGCTGTCCGCGGGACATCGCCGCGAGCCCCGCCAGCGCTACGAGCAGGCAGGTGACGGCGCCCAGACCCAGGCCCGAGCGGGCTCCGAGCAGCTCCATCACCCAACCCACGATCGGGCCGCCGATTGGCGTCGAGCCCTGGAAGGCCACGAACCACAGCGACATCACCCGCCCCCGCATCTCCGGCGCCGCAGTCAGCTGGAGGGTGGAGTTGCCGGTCGACATGAACGTCAGGCTGGCGGCGCCCGTGAAGCCCAGCGCGACGAGCTCGAAGGCCAGGTTCGGCGCGATCGTCGCCAGCGCGACCGCCAGCCCGAACGCGGAGGCGGCCAGCACGAGCGGGCGCAGGCCCGTCTTTCCCCGAGCGGCGACCAGCAGCCCGCCACTGACCGCCCCGATCCCCATCGCGGCGGTCATGAACCCAAACCCGGTCGCGCCGACGTGCAGACCCCGGCTGGCCATCACCGGGAGCGAGACCTGAAATTCGTAGGTGAGGCATCCGACCACCGCCATCATCAGCAGCGGCACCGCCAGCTGGGGCGTCCCGCGCACGTAGCGCAGCCCCTCGCGGAGCTGCCCGCGGGCGCGTGGGGTGGGCTCGGTCGGGCGCAGCGCCGCGCGGTCCAGCGTGATCAGCGAGCCCACCACCGCCACGAAGCTCGCCGCGTTGACCAGGAAGCACACGCCGTCGCCGACGCTCGCGATCAGCAGCCCCGCCGCCGCCGGGCCCAGCGTACGCGCGACGTTGACCAGCACCGAGTTGAGGCTGACCGCGTTGCGCAGATGCCGCGAGCCGACCATCTCGAGCATGAACGACTGTCGCGCCGGGTTCTCGAACGCATTGTTCACACCAAGCAGCGACGCAAGCACCCCGATCTCCCACACGCGAACCACGCCGGTGACCGTCAGCAGGCCGAGCGCGAGTGCCTGGAGACCCATCGCGCTCTGCAGCGCGATCATCAGCCGGCGCTTGTCGACCCGGTCGGCGATCACGCCGCCGTAGGGTCCGAGCAGCAGCACCGGCAGTGTCTGGAGGGCCACGATCAGGCCGAGCACGGTGCTCGAGTGGGTGAGCGTCAGCACTAGCCAGGCCTGAGCGGTCATCTGCATCCAGGTGCCGGTCAGGGAGATCGCCTGGCCGCTGTAGTAGCGGCGGTAGTTGGGGACCGACAGGGCGGCGAAGGTGGCGCGGCCCGCGCTCAGCACGCGGGTCATGCTCGCGCCCGCTTGAGCTGCTCGGCGAGCTGCTCGAGCGCCGGCAGCGCCTTCTCGATTCGGGTGCGATCTGCTTGCACCAGCCCATCGAGGGCCAGGTTCAGCGCGGCGGTCCGCTCCCGCCGCATGCGCTCCGCCAGTCGCCGCCCGGCGGCGGTTGCCTTCACCCACGCGGCCCGGCGATCGCCCTGGTCGTTGGCTCGCGCGAGCAGGCCGTCGGCGACCAACGAGGAGATCACCCGTGAGAGCATCGTCGGGTTCAGGCCCTCCGAATCGGCCAGCTCGGACAGCCGAACCGGGCCCGCACGCGCGACCGCGAGCAAGACCGAGCTACGGGTCGGCGTCAGCCCCGCGGCGGTGCCGGCCGCGGTGGGACGCAGCCGGCGGTGGAGCCGGCCGATCACCCCGCGCAGCCGCGCAGTGGTATCGAGCTGCGATAGCGGTGCCGTTCCCGTGACGTCTCCTGAATGCTTGCTTGCTGGCAAGCATTATTCTAGCAGTGGCCGGTCGGGGCGGCCGCGGCTCGACACCGGGTAGTCCGCTACGGCTGGAGCTGCGCGACGGCGGCGGCGAGCTCGGCCTGAAGGCTGACCTCGCTGCCTGGGTTGTACAGCGGACCGGCGCCGTCGGTCAGCAGGATCCAAGCGCGCGCCACGCCGGGGGGCGCGACCGGGCCGGGCTCGGCGAGCGCATCGGCCAACACGGTCAGCTCGTGGCTGGCAGCGGCGACACGCCGCCGCGGAGGGTTGACGCGGCCCAGCGCGGGCCGCACGCCCTCCTGGGCATCGCGCACGATTCGGCGCAGCCCGTCGGCGATCGAGCGCCGTCGCGACACGTCGATCAGCTTGCGAGCGCGGAGCGCGAGGGCCGGGCTGGCCTCCGCCGGGACGCCGGCCGCGAGCTGGCCGTCGAGCCGTCGGGCGCGCCAGCGGGCGAGCAACCGGTCCCGCAGCCGCGGCCGGCTCGCGATCGCCGGGCCGCGGAGCAGAGCCAGGGTCGCGCGGTCTACAGAGGGAGTGAGATGGCGGTTGTCGGATGGGGTTTTCATGACCACCAAACATGATACGCCGGTCATCATGACCTGTCAAGCCGTTTTGCCGGTCACGAAATCGCTACGATTTGCACGTGAACTTGCCTAGCTGGTATCCCGGCACAGAGTCCAAGCCCGCCCCGATGCCGCTGCTGCTCGTCCAGGGGTTCATCAACACGCACCAGCTCGACGATCAAATCGAGCTGCTCGACGACCCCGAGGCGGGTCGGCGGTGGCTCGAGGAGGCGGGGCTGCTGGGCGAGCACGTCGCCCTGACCGCTGAGGACCTCGTATGGGCCCGGGCGATCCGAGAGAGCATCCGCGGTCTGCTCGAGCTCGCGGAAGGCCAGGCTCGCGGCAACGATCTGGAGCCGCTGCGGGAGCTGGCCGAACGTCACCACCCGCGCCTGCGCATCCACCCGGATGGGGCCCTGTCGCTCGAGAACCCCGGCCACGGCACGCTCGACGACGGACTGTTCGAGTTGCTGCTGATCATCCGGCAGGCGCAGGAGGAGGGCACCTGGAGCCGCCTGAAGCTGTGTGGGAACCCCGACTGCCGGTGGGCGTACTACGACCGCTCGCGCAATCAGCAGGGGCACTGGTGCGACATGGCCTCGTGCGGCAACCGCCTGAACAATCGCCAGCTGCGGGCACGGCGCCGGTAGGGCGTGGCAGTCAGTCGCGCGGATGCGCGGCGTCGGCGGCGAGTGCCTGTTCAGTCAGCTTCATGTAGTCGCCGGCGCCGCCAGCCGGGAATGCCCACCCGTCCCCCGGCCCCTTGAGCGCGAGCACGGTACCCGTGTCGAGCTGCTCGGCGAGCTCCGGGAAGCGCATCGTCGAGACCACCAGGTAGCGGGCAAGCGCGTCCGAGGAATTGCGCACCCGGTGGGCGCCGCCCGCGCCCGCCGGAAACGACACCACGGCCCCGGCCGGCACCTCGCGGGTCGCCTGCGGCGTGCGCAGCTCGAGCCTGCCCTCGAGCACGATCAGCAACTCCTCGTTGCCGTGGTGCATGTGGTAGGGGACGGCCTGGCTGTTCGGGTCGAGCTCGTACAACGTGCACCCGAGCTCCACCGCACCGGCGGCGGCGCCGACGCGCGTGCCGCGCGCGGACCCCAGCTCGCGCTCCCACGAGCTCGGCTCGAGCACGTTCGGATCCGCGCCCGTCACGGCGTCTTCCCGGCCCGCAGCAGCTCCACCGCGTTTGCGACCCGGCGGCTGCGCGTCTCCTCGCGCTTGGCCTCGGCCACCGACCGGGCGAGCTCCTTGCGATGGGTATAGGACAGCGCGTCGAAGGCGCGACGGGCGTCGTCGTCGGACGCCAGCGCGAGGGCGAGCGCCTGCGGCAGCTCGACCTCCCGGGGCGCCGAATCCAGCTCGAGCTCGACGTCCACGGTGTCTCCCGCCTGCACGCCGGCCTGCTCGCGCACTGCGCGACTCAGCCCTAGCAGGGACTCGCCGCCCATCCGCGCGATGCTCGTTCGCCAGCGGTAGCCGTTCACCGTGGCCTGCACGGGAAAGCGCTTGGCGCCCTCCCCGACCGCCTCCACCTGCTGCTGATCGAGGACCACGGCGGCCGCGGGGCCGCGCTTGACGAGCGTCGCGCTGAACCGCAGCATTCCCACGCGGGCATTCTGGCAGCCCTTCCCGGCGGACGTGGGGTGCTCGTCGCCGCCATCCGGCCCGCCGCGCGGCGCAATTCCCTACGCTGCCGGCGTCGTCGTGGGTTGGCAACGGCTGGTTGAGGAGGATGGCATTGGAGACAGCAGCGCTCGAGGCGGACGTGATCGTCGTTGGGGCCGGCTTGGCTGGACTGACCGCGGCCGCCGAGCTCGCGGACGCCGGCCGGCGCGTGCTGCTGGTAGACCAGGAGCCCGAGGTGTCGCTCGGCGGCCAGGCGTTCTGGTCGCTGGGGGGACTGTTCATGGTGGACACTCCCGAGCAGCGGCGCGCCGGGGTCAGGGATTCCTTCGAGCTGGCCTGGCAGGACTGGTTGGGAAGCGCTTCGTTCGACCGGCCCGAGGACGAATGGCCCCGGCGCTGGGCTCGCGCGTACGTGGAGTTCGCCGCCGGCGAGAAGCGCGAGTGGCTTCATTCGATGGGGATCCGGGTGCTGCCGAGCCCCGGCTGGGCGGAACGGGGGGGAACCACCGGCAGCGGTCACGGGAACTCGGTGCCGCGCTTTCACCTCACCTGGGGAACCGGGCCGCGGCTGATCGAGCCGTTCATCGAGCGGGTCCGGGCCGGGATGATGCGCGGCCTCGTGCAGCTCGCGTTTCGGCACCGGGTGGACGAGCTGACGCTCGCCGGCGGGCAGATCTCCGGCGTCAGCGGCTCGGTGCTCGCCCCGAGCGAGATCAAGCGGGGACAGGACAGCTCCCGGGAGGTCGTCGGGGAGTTCTCGGCGCGAGCGCAGGCCGTGGTCGTGGGCTCGGGCGGGATTGGCCACAACTTCGAGCTGGTGCGCCAGAACTGGCCCGAGCGCCTGGGTCGGCCGCCGTCGAAGATGATCTCCGGCGTGCCGGCGCACGTCGACGGACGGATGCTGGCGATCGCCGAGCGCGCCGGCGCCAATCTGATCGGCCGCGATCGCATGTGGCACTACGTGGAGGGGATCCGCAACTGGGATCCGATCTGGAGCCACCACGGGATCCGGATCCTCCCCGGTCCCTCGTCGCTGTGGCTCGACGCGACGGGCCGGCGGCTGCCGGTGCCGCTGTTCCCGGGCTTCGACACGCTCGCGACGCTCGCCTACATCGGCAGGAGCGGGTACGACTACACCTGGTTCGTGCTCAACCGCAGGATCATCGAGCGCGAGTTCGCGCTGTCGGGGTCAGAGCAGAACCCGGACCTGACCGGACGCAGCGTCCCGGACACGATCCGTGAGCGGATCATGCCGCGCGTGCCCGGTCCGGTTCAGAAGTTCATGGATCTCGGTCCCGACTTCATCGTCGAGCGCACCGTTTCCGACCTGGTGCGAGGGATGAACGCGATCGGCGATCAGCCGCTGCTCGATCCCGCCGCCGTCGAGCGCGAGATCGTCGCCCGTGACAACGAGGTCCGCAACCCCTTCAGCAAGGACATGCAGGTGATCGCGATCCGGGCCGCCCGGCGCTACCTGCCCGATCGCTTCAGCCGGGTGGCAGCGCCGCACCGGCTGCTCGACCCCAAGGCGGGGCCGTTGATCGCCGTTCGGCTGAACATCCTCACGCGCAAGACGCTGGGCGGCTTGCAGACGGATTTGGAGGGGAACGTCCTGTCACCCTCGGGGGAGCGGGTGCCGGGCTTGTTCGCCGCCGGTGAGGTCGCGGGCTTTGGCGGCGGCGGGATGCACGGCTACAACGCGCTCGAGGGGACGTTTCTCGGCGGCTGCCTGTTCTCCGGTAGAACCGCGGGCCGGGCGATCGCCGCGCGACTCGGGCGGGGACCCTAGCCCCGGCGGGCCCGGTTACGCGGGACGGGCCTCCAGGCTGCGCTCCAGCAGCGCGAACAGCGCGTCGAAGTGCCGCTCGCAGGCGGCTTCGTTCCAGGCGCGGTGATCGGCCATCGTGTAACCGTGCCTGGCGCCCTCGTAGACCTCGGTCAGGTGTCGCACCGCGGCCTCGTCGAGCGCTCGGTCGAGCGCGGCGATCTGCTCCGGGGCCATGCCGGGGTCCTCGTCGGCGTGCCCGAAGTACACCTCGGCGTTCAGGTGGCCGGCGGAGCGGTGCGGGCTGTCGGGGGCGTCGGTGACCAGCCCCCCGCCATGGAAGCCGGCCAGCGCCGCGACGCGGTCGGGGTGGGCCGCCGCGATCCCCCAGCCCAGGCGCGCCCCCATGCAGTAGCCGGTGATCGCGACCGGCCCGGGGGCGAGCTGCGCCAGGTAGTCGAGGTAGGCGCCCCCGTCGCTGGCGAGCCGGTCGCGCGTCAGCTGCTCGCTCAGCGGCCGGACTTTCTGCATGAAGCTCGAGCGGGCGCCGGGGTCGCCGGGGTCCGGCAGATCCAGTGCGGGTGCGCGACCCGCCCGGTAGAAGACGTTGGGCGCCAGCACCACGTAGCCACGCTCGGCGATGCGGTCGGCCATCTCCTCGATCCGTGGCCGCAGCCCGAACGCGTCCATGATGAACAGCACGGCCGGATGCTCGCCGTCGTCGGGATGGGCGAGGTAGGCGTCGGCGACGCCGTCGGCGGTCCTCAGTTCGATCGTTTTGCTTTGCATGGGGTGAGGATTGCAGAAGGGGCCGCGGTGCTGTGCGAGCGACCTGCAGCCCCCGATCCAGGCTCAGCTCCCGGTTTCCAGTGCGGCGCGCAAGGCTGCGAGATCGGTGGCGCCGAACACGACGCGATTCTGGGTCGCGACGTATACGAGATCGAGGTTGACGCCGGCCCGGGCAATCTTGCGGGTCAGGTCGGCCAGCACGCCCGGGCGATCCTCGACATTGACCACGACGACCTCGCGCTCGCGGCTGACGGCGAGCTGGGAGATCGCCAGCGAATGCTTCGCGGCGCCGGCGTGGGGGACGAGGATGTGGAGCTCGGCTCGCTCGCCAGACCCGATGCAGGTGGCCGCTGCGATGTTCACCCCCGCATCGCTAATCGCGGCGGCGACCCGCGCCAGCGCCCCCGGAGTGTTGTCGATGTCGATGACCAGGTCGAATGCCATCGGGGCGCGGCGCCAGCCTACCAGCGGCTGGTTGCCGTGCCCGGGCTATTGCGCGGTAGCGCGCCGCGGGAGGCGGACGTCGCCGAGCGCGAGGTAGGCGCTCAACGTGACGACCGCGAGCGCTTCGGCTGCGATTGCCGCGACGATCGCCGGCCGGTAGCCGTGGTCGGTGAAACCGAACAGGCTCGAGTGCTCGCTGATCCACAGTCCAACCAGCGAGCTTGCCGCGAGTCCGATCCCGCCGATCGCGAGCAGCGCTCGGAGCCGTGTCGCGAGGCGTCTGGAGAGTCGACCGAGCGGCAGCAGCAGCCCGAGCCCGACAATCGATGCGGCGATGAAGTTGAGCAGGAACAGGGTGCCGATCGTGGGCACGGAGGAGAACTGATTGACCGCGTACTCCTCGAGGTGGTCGGCACCGGTGGCGAGCACGGCAAGGGCGCCGGTGACCATGGCCAGCCGAGCGAGGATCGGGCGTATGCGGTTGACGGGCATCCGGAAACTCCGTTTCAGTGGGTTATCCAGTACGACGCCGGCGGCGCGCTGAACTTTCCCGTTCCCGCCCGGGGGCACGACCAGGTAAAGATGTCGCCGTGCACGCACCGTACGAGGACTTGAGCCGGCCCGGGTTCGTACGCGTAGCCGATCTCACGAGCCCTGAGGAGGCCTTTGCCCGCGCGCGGGGGCTGATCGACAGGCGGTGCGTCGCCGATCGCTGGGGCCCAGCCGAGCTGATCGGCGATTTCGTCCTGCCTCCTCACGAAGGGCCGCAGACCCGGGAGTTTCAGACCCTGCATTTCGACTTCGGGCTACCGCTCGACCCAAAGGTCGAGCACGATGTCGCCCGGTATACGGCGCTGTACGTCGTCGCCGACCGGGACCGGGTCTCGGCCGTCACCAGGCTCGTGCCGCTCGCCGGGCTGTTGGCACAGCGCCGGTGGCCGTCCGGCTCGGAGCTGGTTCGTCGCCTGATCGCCTACGGCAGCACGCACGGGGCCTGGGACGACGCCTCGGGGTATGTCGAGGGAAGCCTCGCCCGCCTGATCGAAGCGGCTGCCGGCGCCTCGCCGCGGCTGCCGAGCGTCAAGGCAGAGCCCGAGTTTCTATGCGGGCTGGAGTTCGACCGCCTCGAGGCCGAGCTCGCATTCTTCGCGCACCATGGCCTCCGGGTCGAGCCGGTTCAGGTCGAGGTGGCCTTGCAGCCTGGTGAGCTGCTGGTGTTCGACAATCTCGCGTTCGCGCACGGCCGCCGCGGAATCCGCCAACCCGGAGAACTGCACCAGCGAGTCTTCGGCCATCGGCGCCTCAATCCGTCCGCACAGCGCCGGCTGCGCGACCGCGTACTGAGCGCGTTCCACGACTCTCAGTCGGGCCACCCCGGGCCGCTCGCCGCTGCCTCCACGCCGTAGGCGGCTACGAAATGGCCGCTCTCGTCGTCCACGCCCGAGTGCAGAACCAAGTTCGAGGCGAACACGAGGCCATGGACCGTCGCGCTCACGCGAGGGGGAATCCTCGCGATCAATGCGTGCCGATCAAGCGCGCCGGGGTCGGCCGCGCGGATGTAAGAGCGCCCGACGAGCAGATCGACCGACCGTGGATCGACGTTCAGGTAGTGCAAGCTTCGCTCGCCCCGGTCGCTCAGGTTCAGCAGCAGCCTCAGGATCCGTCTCCGGTCGATCGCTGCGATGTCGCCGCTGATCGCGGTAGCCGCGTCTGAGTCCAGGTGATAGAACGCGTTAGCGCTCTGCTGGACCAGCGAGAGCCTGAGGAAGTTGAATCGAAACCGTGCGCCCAGGACGACCAGCTGAGGCAGCCGAAGCGCGAACGCCCGGCAAGCCGGGAGGTCGCTGACGATCCCCCTCGTGCCGCTCAGAGTCGGGAAGTAGCCACAGCACCGATCGCGGTCCTCGCCGGCTCGCGTGCGGAGCTCGCGCTCCACCGCCGCGAGTTCGCCGGTCGCGTCCGCGATCTCGAGCTCGACCGCCATCGGATGACGGCTCGGCGCGAGCGGGCTCGTCGGTGAGCGGCTCAGTGCGAGCGCTGGCCGGCGTCCGCGACGCGCACCTCGATCAGTTTCCTCACGAGCGCCTTCGGTAGGGGGCTGTCGACGGGGAAGTGCAGCGAGCTCTTGGTCATCGTGTAGCCGTCGAGCTCGCCGGCAAGCTGGGGAAGGACGGAGCCGCTGAACGGGAGGTAGCTGAGGTGATTTCTAAAGGCGGCGAACCCGGCGACGGTAGCTCCGCGTACGCGGAAAGCGGGGCAGCCGTAGGAGATCACCTGCTCCGCGTCGGGGACGATCTCGAGGATCGTGTCCCGCAGCGCCTGGAGCGTGCTGCGCTTGTGCTCCTCGACACCGCGCAGGTACTCGTCCACTTCCTCGGCCGACACGACCGCACAGTCTAGGCGGCGAGGGGTCACCAGCCGCTCAGCGCTCGAGCACGGTCAGGTCGAGCTTGCGGACACGCTCGGGGTCGGCGAGCACGTCCATCTCGACGATCTTCCCGCCCTTGACGGTGACGCCCATGACCGCGAACGGCTCTCCATCTCGAAGCGTGACGAAGCCGACCGCGCCGTTGATCAGCGCGGGGTGGCTGAGCAGGTCGAGGCGGGAGAAGTTCAGCGCTCGGCCGGCCACCTCCGCTGCTCCCCGGACCTCGACCGATTCCGCGGCCGGATCCGCGCCGCCGTCGGCGCGGAGCACCACGTCGGGGTCGAGAATCGCGACGAGCGCATCGAAGTCGCCATCGCGGGCAGCGGCCTGAAACGCGTCGACGACCTCCCGCTGGGCGCTCAGGTCGGCGTCTGGAAGGGGTGCGGTGCCCTGGACGCGCCTTCGGGCGCGACTCGCGAGCTGCCGGGCCGCCTGCGGGGAGCGCTCTACGATCGGCGCGATCTCGTCGAATGGGATCGCGAACATGTCGTGCAGCACGAACGCGAGCCGTTCGGGCGGCGACAGCGTCTCGAGCACGACCAGCAGCGCCAAGCCGATTGAGTCCGCAAGCAGCGCCTCGTGCTCCGGATCGACCCCGTCGGCGCGATCGACGATCGGTTCGGGTACCCGTACGCCGAGCGGCTCCTCCCGCCGCGTCTTGCGCGAACGGAGCATGTTCAGCGACACGCGAGCGACTACCGTCGTCAGCCAGCCGCCGAGGTTCTCGACATCGCTCGCCTCGGTTCGGCTGAGCCGCAGCCACGCTTCCTGCACCGCGTCATCCGCTTCGCTCAACGAGCCGAGCATGCGGTACGCCACCGCGCGCAGACGCGATCGATGCTCCTCGAAGCGTTGTGCCAGCCAGTCGGGCTCATCCATCGCTCACGATCCTCCGTCGGTCGGGTCATAGCACTTGACCCGCCAAGGCCGGCGGATGTGACACGCATGCTCGAACCGCCGCTCAGCGAGCGCAGCGCCGGAGGCGGTCTGCCAGCGACTGGAGCTGCTCGGCCAGCTCGGGCGGCTCGTGGAGCTCGAACTCGACCTCGAGCATCGCGATCCGCAGCGCGAGTCGCCGGAGGTCGTCATCGCCCGTCCGGTACTCGCAGGTCCCCGCGTCGATCGGCTCGACGGTGCCCCAGTGGGCGGGGACGCGGCTCGTGATCTCATCTGCGGCGGCGTGCAACGTGAGCCGCGCCTCGAAGCGGTTGGGTGCCGAGGTGATGCTCCGCTCCACATACGCGGCGGGGTCTTTGACCGGCAGCTTGCGCGGGGTGAAGCGGACCCCCGTCGACGTCGGTCTGGCGAGCCGGTCGAGGCGGAACGTCCGCCAATCATCGCGGTGACGATCCCAAGCGACGAGATACCAGCGCCGTCCGAGGTTGACCAGCGAGTGGGGCTCGACCTCGCGGCGGCTATCGCTGCCGTCGCGGCTTCGGTAGCCGAAGCGAAGGCGCTCGGAGTCGCGGCAGGCGGCGGCGATCACCGTCAGATGCTGCGGGTCGACGGTCGGGCCGGCGACCGGAAGCGTGGAGGTAGCCGATCCCAAGGCGCTCACGCGACGGCGCAGGTGGGCCGGCAGCACCTGCTCGAGCTTGACGAGCGCCCGGACCGCCGTTTGCTCGATCCCGGTCACCCGACGCGCGGGCGGCTGTGCGAAGCCCGACGGCGATCGCGATCGCTTCCTCGTCGTCGAGCAGCAACGGCGGCATCGCGCTGCCAGCGCGCAGCCGGTACCCACCCCCAGGCCCAGTGCCGGATTCCACCGGATAGCCGAGCTGGCGCAGCCGGTCCATGTCGCGACGGATCGTCCGGCCCGAGACCTCGAGCCGCTCGGCGAGCTCGTTGCCCGACCAGTCGCGGCGTCCCTGAAGCAAGGACAACAGTTCAAGGAGCCGGCTCGAGGTTTGGCCCATCGCGATGCTCATCTTCCCGGCAATTGAGGACAGATACTGACCTAATCGACTCGTACGCTGGGTCCAACATCAACCACCCAGGAGGTAGCAGCAATGCCCGAGCGAGACGGATACCTGCCCGGCGTCCCATGTTGGGCGGACACGAGCCAGCCCGATCCCGAGGGCGCTGTGGGGTTCTACAGCGCGCTGTTCGGATGGGAGTTCGAGGACATGATGCCGCCGGGTGCGCCCGGCAGATACTACATCGGGCGGCTCCGCGGCGGCGACGTCGCGGCGGTTGGCTCGGTGCCCCCCGGCGTCCCCCCGATGGCGATCTGGAATACCTACGTGGCGGTGGAAAGCGCCGATGAGACCGCCTCCAAGGCCCAGGCCGCCGGCGCAACCGTCGTGACGCCGCCGTTCGACGTGACGGATGCCGGCCGGATGGCCGTGTTCACGGATCCAGAAGGGGCGGCGCTGTCCGTCTGGCAGGCAAACCAGCACAAGGGCGCGCGGATCGTGAACGAGCCCGGAAGTGTGAACTTCAACAACCTGAACACGCGGGATCCCGAGCGCGCGAAAGCTTTCTACGGCTCGGTCTTCGGGTGGGAGCCGCTCGAGATGCCCGGCGGGGCCGCCGTGTGGCGGCTCCCCGGCTACGGCGACTATCTCGAGCAGCGGGACCCCGGACTCCGTGCGCGCGTGGCGGAGTTCGGCGCTCCGAGCGGATTCGAGGACGTGGTCGCGACGATCCTCCCGCTCCCGGAGGACCACGCCGACGTCCCCGCGCATTGGACCATCACGTTCGCGGTCGATGACGCCGATGCGATCGCCGAGCAGGCCGCGGAGCTGGGCGGGCGGATCCTGGCGCCGCCGTTCGATGCTCCCTGGGTCAGGATGACGATCATCGGCGATCCTCAGGGCGCGAGCTTCATCGCGAGCAAGTTTGCACCCGAGAACAAGGACCTCGGCGGCCCAACGGAAACGGCGGTCGAGGCCGCGTAGTCGTGTCGTGCAGGCCGCCTGTGTGAGCAGGCTGCCCAGGGCGGTGCGCGCCGCGTCGGCGCGCACCGCTCACCCGGACCTAGCCTTGCTCAGCGCGCCGACGCCGCGGGCGCCATCGGCGCCACGCTTCGCCGGGGGACGGCCCCTGTGTCGAGCCGGCCGTCGAGCTCGTGCAGCGTCTTGTCGTAGGTCTCGCGGGCCGTGAGCACCGCGATCGCCGCCACCACGCTCGCGCCGAGGACCAACGCCGCGACCGGTACCCAGCCGCCGGTTCCCTTCCCCGCGATCGCGCTCGCG
>JAFAZB010000342.1 GCA_019240015.1 Solirubrobacterales bacterium | reverse complement strand
GCCGAGGCCCCAGTCCTCGGGAAGCGGGTTGAACGCTCCCGGCGGGTGCTTGTCGAAGCCGACCACCAGAGCAATCTGCGCCGTCTGCGCCAACAGCATCGCGTGCGCCGTCGCGAGCGCCGATCCGCCCGTCGCACAGCCGTTCTTGACATTGATGAACGGGATCCCGGTCAGACCGAGGACGCCCACGCTCGTGTCGGCGTTGCCCGCCGCGTCCGATCCTCCGGCCGCGAACTCGATCTCGTCCCAGCGAACGCCGGCGTCGGCGAGCGCACGCCGCGCCGCGATCGCAGCCATGTCCAGCCCGCTGACCCCGGGGTGGCGGCCGAACGGATGGATGCCGATACCGATGATCCCGACCTCGCTCACTGCGCCTCCTCCTCCTCGACCGGGCGAAACGCGTAGGTGACCACGTCCGGCTCCGCGCCCGGCGCGGGGATCAACGTGAGCTCCATCGCCATCCCCGTGCGCAGCTTGTCGGGATCGGCGACGGTCAGCCGCGCCTCGACCCTGACCTCGTTCGGGAGCTCGACGTATCCGACCCCGTACGGCTCGAACGCCTCCGGGTCGGCGACAGCGTAGGGCGGAGACTTCGGCGGAAAGGCCTGGATCGTCCATGTCCAGAGCGTTCCTCGGCGAGCGAGCAGCCGGTCACTCACCGCTGTCGACGTGCAGCGCCGGCAGGAGGCTTGCCGGGGGAACGTCACAACGCCGCAGCGCCCGCACTCGGATCCGAGCAACCGGACCTCGCCGCCCACCTCGACGAACAGTCCGTCGGCGATCGGGCGCGCGGCAGCCAGAGTCACGCCGCGCTCTCCCGTGCTCGCAGCGCCGCTCATGCAGCCAGCAGCTTGGACTGTGCCTGCCCCATCGGCACGCCGGCCAGGGCGAGAATGCGTTCGGCATAGAACTCGGCCGCACGATGAAGCGCCACCGCTCCATTCGGGCGATACCAGTGCCAGATGCTGTTGTAGAGGCCCAGGATGGCGCGCGTGAGGAGCCTTGGATCGGCGTTGGGAATCGCACCGTGCTCCATCGCTCCAGCGAGGAAGGTGGCCCAGGAGAACTCGAGCTCCCTGGCTCGCTCCCTGACCGCCTGGCGCGCTTCTTCCTCCCGCGGCGTCTCGCTCCGCGTCGCCAGCAATCCTTGCTCGGCCACGAGCACGCGGTTGCGCTGGATCTCGTGCTCATCGAGCTCGAAGCAGTCGCGCACGATGCCCACCAGCGCGTCCAGATGATCGGGATGTGCGCGCGCCAGCCGCTCGAACCGCGCGTGGAAGTCCGCGATCGCGCCGTCCAGGATCAGGAACAGGCAGTGCTGCTTCGATTCGAAGTAGTGATAGAGCGCGGTTGCGCCGACGCCCACGTCGCCGGCGATATCCGCCCACTTCGTGTCGTCGTATCCATCGCGCCCGAACCGCTCGGTCGCGGCGGCGAGGATCTCGCGGCGCTTCGCGCCCTCCGGGGCCCGGTCCCGCTTACGGGTCGACATGCGTTCTCCACCGACTTGGCGTCACCAGACTCGAACTCATATCAGGAGCGTACCACGTGGTCAGGTGAGCGTCCAAATGCCTATCACCACGTATTTCAGCGTCTCGTGATTTTCATGAAGTGATCTCAGTTTATCTGGTATCCTGCCCGCATGCGGCTCTCGCTCACCTCCACCGAGCGGCAACTCCGGGACGAGGTCCGGGTGTTCCTGGATACGCAGCCGGAGCGCGCGCGCCGGCTCCCGCACGCGCTTGACGAACGGATCGAGGCGCTGCGCGATTGGCAGCGACGCTGCTATGAGAGCGGCTTCGTGGGCCGGGCCTGGCCACAGGAGTTCGGCGGCGCCGGCAGCCCGCCCGTCGAGCAGATCATCGTCGACCAGGAGCTTGCCGCAGCCGGCGCCCCCGAGTTCGTCAACGTCGTCGGGCTCGACGTCCTCGGTCCATCGCTTCTGCGCTTCGGTCGAGATGACCAGCGACGCCGCTACATCCCGGCGATCCTGTCGGCCGAGGAAATCTGGTGCCAGGGCTTCTCCGAACCGGAGGCAGGCTCGGACCTCGCCGCACTGCGGACGCGCGCGGTCGAGCGAGCGGATGACTTCGTGATCAGCGGGCAGAAGACCTGGGTATCGTGGGGACAGTTTGCCCACTGGTGCGGCGTGCTCGCGCGGACGGCCGATCCCTCGCCCGAGCGGCCGCGCCACCGCGACATCTCGATGCTTATCGTCGACATGCGTTCCCCGGGCGTCGAGGTGCGTCCGATGACGCAGATCACCGGGCACGCGGAGTTCTGCGAGCTATTCCTCGACGAGGTCGTGGTGCCCAGGGAGAATCTGCTGGGAGAGCTGGGCGAGGGCTGGAAGATCGCCATGTACACCCTCGGGCACGAACGCGGCACCGCGGCGCTGCCGCGCCAGGTCAAGCTCCGGACCTGGCTTGACCGGTTGACCCGGACCGCCGCGGCCCGCGAAACGGGCAGCGGTCCGCTGATCGACGACCCTCGAGCCCAGGCCGCGCTCGCGCAGTCGCTGGTCGCGGTTGAAGTGCTCCGTCACCACGCGTACCGGACGGTTGGAGAGTTCCTCGGTGGCGGCGCCGTCGGACCGCAGAGCTCGAGCGTGAAGCTGCTGATGGCCGAGGCCGAGCAGCGACTCGCGGCGACCGCACTCGAGCTCCTGGGCATGTCCTTGCAGGAGGCCGCGCCCGCGGACGCCGACGAGGACGAGTTCTGGGAGGAGACCTATCTGTACTCGCGCGCGGCGTCGGTCTATGGAGGGACCCGCCAGATCCAGCGCAACATCATCGCCGACCGCGTCCTGCGCCTCCCGCAGGAGTGATACGTGGATCTCGAGCTGACCGATGAGCAGGTCTGGCTGAGTGAGTCGGTCGCGACTCTGCTCGAGCGCGGATGGCCATCGCCCGAGGCCGTTGCCAGCGCAGACGACAACCAGCGGCGG